>JBIICJ010000013.1:0-31396 GCA_044238965.1 Micavibrio sp.
GAAGGTAAAATTTCCGCCAATAGATTATCAAGATGCCTATTATTATGCCGCGCCAAAATCGGCAGCCGATAAACCACAATCTCTTGATGAAGTGGATCCCAAATTACTTGAAACATATAAAAAATTGGGTATTCCATTAAGAGAGCAGGCAATGCTTGCAGGTGTTGCCGTCGACGTTGTGTTCGACTCCGTGTCTGTCGCAACGACTTTCAAAGACAAACTCAAAGACGTGGGCGTTATTTTTTGTTCAATATCTGAGGCAGTTCAAAATCATCCTGAGCTTGTGCAAAAATATATGGGGTCAGTGATACCGTTTCATGACAATAAACATGCATGTTTAAATTCAGCTGTGTTTACCGATGGATCATTTGTTTATATTCCGCCTGGTGTGCGTTGCCCAATGGAATTATCAACTTATTTCCGCATTAATGAAATGAATACGGGGCAGTTTGAGCGCACATTAATCATTGCGGATAAAGGTTCGTACGTATCGTATCTCGAAGGGTGCACTGCACCGATGCGTGATGAAAACCAAATGCATGCGGCGGTTGTTGAATTAATCATCCATGAAGATGCCGAAATAAAATATTCCACCGTGCAAAACTGGTATCCAGGCGATGAAAATGGCGTGGGCGGTATTTATAATTTCGTGACGAAACGCGCCGTATGCGAAGGTCGTAACGCCAAAGTTTCATGGACTCAAGTGGAAACAGGTTCGGCCATTACTTGGAAATATCCATCATGCATTTTAAAAGGCGATAATTCATCGGGTGAATTTTATTCGGTTGCAATCACCAATGGTCGTCAACAGGCTGATACAGGCACCAAAATGATTCATATTGGTCGCAACACTAAATCACGCATTATTTCAAAGGGAATTTCAGCGGGTCGTTCGGATAATACGTATCGCGGCCTTGTCAAAATTTTAGCAGGCGCCGACGGCGCGCGTAATTTCACGCAATGCGATTCACTTCTTATTGGTGATCAATGTGGTGCGCATACTGTGCCGTATATTGAATCAAAAAATCAATCGGCGCGGTTAGAACACGAAGCGACCACCAGCAAAATCGACGAAG
This sequence comes from Micavibrio sp., assembly GCA_044238965.1. GTDB lineage: Bacteria > Pseudomonadota > Alphaproteobacteria > Micavibrionales > Micavibrionaceae > Micavibrio_B. Next base: position 1,077 of record JBIICJ010000013.1, read on the forward strand.
ATCAATTATTTTATTGCGGCCAACGCGGTTTGTCAGACGAAGAAGCGGTGGCATTAATCGTCAATGGCTTCTGCAAAGATGTGTTGCAACATTTGCCAATGGAATTTGCAGTCGAAGCACAAAAATTAGTCGCGATTTCATTGGAAGGAAGTGTGGGATAATGGATTTTCTATTTACCATTTTTGGTGTTTTAGGATCGGTATGTTGCGTTGGTGCTTATTTCTTATTAGAACAAGGCAAACTTTCTGCCGAAAAACCAACTTATTATATTCTAAATGGATTGGGTGCGTCTTTAGTCTTGATTGGCGCGCTTTATTCATTCGATGGTGGTGATTTGGGCGCTGTTATTCAAGAATTATGTTGGGTTGCTATCAGCGCTATGGGTTTATTTAAAATTTTAAAGGTGAAACAAAATGTTGGAAATTAAAAATTTATCTGCTGAGATTGACGGTAAGAAAATCTTAGATGGTTTAAATCTAACCATTCCCGATGGAGAGGTGCATGCCATTATGGGGCCGAACGGCGCGGGGAAATCAACGCTTTCATACGTTATCGCGGGACGTGATGATTATGAAGTCACAGGCGGTGAAGTTTTATTAAACGGCGAAAATATTTTAGATATGGATGTATCTATGCGCGCGGGTAAGGGTGTATTTTTGGCATTTCAATATCCGATTGAAATTCCAGGCGTTCAGATGACAAATTTTTTGAAAACATCTTTAAATTCCATTCGCAAACAACGCGGCCTTGATGATATTGATGCGCTCGAATTTTTAAAATTACTCAAATCAAAATGTAAAGAATTGAGCATTAGTGATGAAATGATTAAACGCCCTGTAAATGTTGGGTTTTCGGGCGGTGAGAAAAAACGTAACGAAGTATTGCAAATGGCAATGCTAGAGCCAACATTATGTGTGTTGGACGAAACAGACTCAGGTCTTGATATTGATGCGTTAAAGATTGTGGCGGATGGCGTCAATAAATTGCGTGCACCTAATCGTTCATTTTTAGTGATTACCCATTACCAACGTCTTCTTGATTATATTGTGCCGGATGTTGTTCATGTTTTGGCGAATGGAAAAATTGTAAAATCAGGCGGGCCAGAATTAGCATTGGAACTTGAAGCAAATGGTTATCAGAATATTATCGGAGATGCGGCGTGAGTGTTGTGAGCATTCCTGCAAAATCAAAATTTAAACCCGAAACGGCAGATATTATTTTGCCGTCTTTGCCGCATGCTGTGTTTGATGCACAAAAAAATGCTCAAATTCAGTTAAAGGCGCAAGGGTTACCGACACCGAAATTGGAATCGTGGGGCTTTTCAAACCTGCCAGCTTCATTAAAAAAGATTGAAAATAAAGGTTTTTCTGCACCTAATGTTACTATTCAGAATATTTCTTTCTCGCGTGGTATACCAACATGGGCGCAAGAATATTTTATTCTCAACGAAACATCTGAACCTACTTTAAAAATGATAAACACAGCGATGCTGTCAGATGTTTATACCATCGATATCGCACCCAATTTAAATTTAGATGAGCCTATTCAATTGGATTGGATTTTGAATGGAAATTCTTGTGCGCATATTGTTATCCGCGTGCAAAAAAATTCATCGGTAACATTGCTTGAACGTCAAATTGGTGATCATGGCTGGCGCCTGTCGCGCATGATTGTTATTGTTGAAGATAATGCACGCATTGATCATGTTCGGTTGATGAATGATCATATAGATCAAACTGTTTCTAGCCAAAATCTGGATGTTTTTGCAGCGCGCGATGCCGTTTATGATGGGTTTATTTTAAATAAGGGTGGTTTATTTTCGCGCACGGAAATTCATGGTGTGATTACTGGAACCAATGCCGAAATAACCCTAAACGGCCTGCAATTACAGGCGCAAAAACAATATGCTGATACAACGATTTTAATTGAACATCAGGCCCCACATGGTCGTTCGAACCAATATTATAAAACCATTTTGACGGATGAATCGATCGGAACATTCCAAGGAAAAATTCACGTACATCAAATTGCACAAAAAACGGATGGGTATCAAATGTCAAATGGCATTTTGTTATCTCAAGGTGCGCAGATGAATACCAAGCCGCAATTGGAAATTTATGCCGATGATGTAAAATGCTCGCACGGAACAACCACGGGTCAATTAGATGAAACACCATTATTTTATTTATGCTCACGTGGTATTTCAGAATTAGATGCGCGTCGGTTATTAATTGAGTCGGCTATTGGTGATGTGGTTCAAAAAATTTCAAATGAAAATTTGCAAGAATTAGCAACGTCGGAAGTGCAAGATTGGTTGAGTAAAATTTATGGATAAAATTTCACAATGGCGGTCTGATTTTCCCGTTTTCCAGTCACCCATGAATGGAAAAGAATTTGTTTTTCTTGATACGGCGTCTTCGGCACAAAAACCACGTGTGGTTATTGACCGTTTGGGTGAGGCTTATACCCATCATTACGCCAATATTCACAGGGGTTTATACGCATTTTCGCAAGATATGACAGCGGCGTTTGAGGCATCACGCGCGCGCGTAGCACAATTTTTATCATTGCCCAAGAATTATGATGTTATTTTTACGCGTAATACAACAGAATCGATGAATATATTGTCGTCATCATGGGGCGGTAGTTTTTTAAACGCGGGTGATGAAATTATTTTATCCGAAATGGAGCATCATGCCAATCTCGTCCCGTGGCAATTCATTGCTGCCAAGACAGGCGCGGTTATAAAATATGCAACATTGAATCATAATTTAGAAATCGATAGAGCATCTGTTCAAAAATTATTATCACCGAAAACAAAAATTATATCGTTGGTGCATATATCGAATGCATTGGGTGTGATAAATCCAGTTGTTGATATTCTTCGTGATGTAAAAATATTTAACCAAAATATTGTGACGATTATTGATGGGTCACAAAGTTTTGTACATGGGAAATATTCCCTTGAATCGCTCGGAAATCCAGATTTTATTGCCTTTACGGCGCATAAATTATATGGGCCAAATGGGGTGGGGGTGCTTGCAGGGCGCCATGATATTTTGGAAAAAATATCACCATACCAAGGCGGCGGCGATATGATTGAAACTGTATCATTTCATGGATCAACATTTAAACCTTCGCCTGCAAAATTTGAAGCGGGAACACCTGCAATTTGTGAAATTATTTCTCTATCATCTGCACTTGATTATATTGATGATGCTTTTAATAATGGTGCGCGCGAATACGAAGAAGAATTAACGCATTATATGATGGAACAATTATCATTAATTGATGGCGTTCATATTTATGCGCCGCAGGCAAAACGTGTTGGTATTGTTAGTTTTAATATTGATAACATTCATCCATCTGATGTCGCGATGAGCCTTGATCAAATGGGTATCGCCGTGCGTACGGGGCATCATTGTTGTATGCCGTTAATGGGCGTGTTGGGCGTGACGGGTACGGTGCGCGCGTCATTGGGTTTATATTCGCAAGTATCGGATGTTGATGCTTTGGTTACGGGTATCCACAAAATTAAAAAATTATTCGGAGTAGAGGCGGCGTAAGATGAATTTTAAAATGGATCCCACCGCCGATGAACAAATGGTGCGTAACGCATTGGGCGACGATTATGATGAATTGGCACAGCCGCCACGCAGCGAAGGCACACGTGACCATAAATTATGGCCTGTCATTATCAAAAATTTACGTGAAGTTTATGACCCCGAAATTCCCGTCAATATTTATGAACTTGGTTTGATTTATAAAATTGAAATTTCTGACAAAGATGATGGCACCGCCGATGTGTTTGTGGAAATGACATTAACATCACCCGCATGCCCCGTGGCGCAAGAAATGCCGGGCATGGTGCAGGGCGCGATATTCCCCATTGATGGCATTGGACATGTTGATGTTGAAATAGTGTGGGATCCGACATGGGATCCGAGTTTCATGGCAGAGACCGCAAAATTACAGTTAAATATGTTTACCTGAGGATAATTATATGTTTGGCATTACCACAAATGAAATCAAAGTGACCGAAGCGGCGGAGTCCCATTTAACGCGCGCGGTAAATGGTTTGCGCGGGCTTCGATTAATGATTTTGGCGGGGAAAGGATGCGGCGGTAATGAATATGATTTACGCCCCGTGAAACATGATGATGATGTAAGCCAAGATGATGCATTGGTTGTATCAAACGCGCTGACAATTTATATTCCCAAAAAAGATGTATTGAAATTATTTGGATGCACAATTGATTTTGTGACCGATGCGGTGGGCAATCGTAAAATTGAAATTGTTAATCCAAACGAAAAAGGCCGCTGTGGTTGCGGCCTGTCTGTTTCGTTTTAAGTTGCTAAATCATTAGCCTGGATTTGATGCTAAGTGATTTGCTGGATGAGACAATGTAGCTGTACGTGCCATTGCCATGTTGCCCGCTAATACTAGTGATCTTGCTGCCATTCTTTTCATGTTACCCTCACTTTTTCTAATGTTTACTAATTACCGATATTATTTTTTCTTTCATCACATCATACGATGCGTGGGACTTATATAATCCATATACCTCATGGTGTCCTAATTGGGTCATTAAGTCAATTAATTTTGTATGACCTTTCACATCATGAAATTCACTAACTATTCTACACATTAATATGACAATGTCAACAGTTCTGCGATAAAAACTTGAAATATCACCTGTAACTAATTGATTTCCATTGTAATTTAGCTCTACTTCGCGGAGGCCAATTCCTAAATTACAGGCCATTTCATAGGGGTTAACCCCGCCATAAAGCTTGGGGCAGACAAGGGTAATACGGTCATCCCCATGGGTAAAAACATTGGTTTCGCGGCCAATAACCACCTTGATTCGGCAATCCCGTTCCTTGGCGATGGGGATCAATTCTTTCCCAGCAGGGATTTCGGAAAGCAAATCATAGGCCGATTTGATAATCGCGGCCTCATCGGGGTGGCGAAATTGTGATGGCGCACTATCCGCACCTCTTGTACCAAAGGAATCATGAAGATCTTTGTCGGGAGTGGTCATTGCATATGCTCGCTTACTAACATGCCCGTAGGTTTAATGCTCACGCGGCCATCCTTCGTGACGAAAATATCGGCCTGCACCACACCGCCCAAATAATATAACGGCGCGGTGACTTTGAAATTGCCTGTATCTTCGTCATAAAATACATATGAATTTTCGGGAACGATATGCATGTCTTCACGGCGTTCTTCGTCATATAAATCAAGGAATTGGCCTTCATCGGCATTGCGCAGAATTAAAATATCTTCGCCATCCGGGCGTACGTTAAAGAAATAAAAATTTAAATACGGAATGACGTTATCCTTGTTTAAATGAATCCCTGCGCTGTGATTGATTTTTTGAATGGGGTCGTCGGTACCATCGAGGTAAATGAAATTTTCACCATTGCCCAAAAAATCCATGCTGAATGTTGGCATGCATGAAAAATTGGTCAGGCGGAATAACAAATGGTTTGAATAAAACGGCAGGCGTGCGCATTTCACCTCTGATGTATGGGGCGAAAACAAAATGGGCTCATTGGCCGTTGTAACACGGTCAATCATACCAATCATTTTATCACGGTCTAATCGATGCCAATGCATGGGGTGGGAATGTGCCTTTTGATTCGAGTGTTCATTTAAGTTTAGAGGTTTAGTCTAGCGGATCAAGGGGACAAATCTCAAGAATTTCCGCCATAAAGACGGCAACATCGGTACGGGTCAGGCTTTCACCCCCCATTTTCTGGCGGTAAATTTTGGCGCGAGGCAGACCATTCACAAGCCCCAGCATATGGCGGGTGATATGGTGAATCTTTCCGCCATTTGCCACATGTTGCTGAATATACGGAATCATACGCATCAAAATATCACGGCGGGATGGTATTGGTGTGCCCCATATTTCATGTTCAATCTGCGCGAGGAAATAAGGGTTATGATAGGCTTCACGGCCAATCATCACACCATCAAATTTATGCATAAATTCAGAAACTTGATCAATATTGTTAATGCCGCCATTTAACATGATGGATAGGTCAGGATGCTCATGTTTAATACGTTCCGCTACATCATATTGAAGTGGAGGGATTTCACGGTTTTCCTTGGGGCTTAATCCATTCAGCCACGCCTTACGCGCGTGAATGATAAAGGTTTTGCACCCAACTGATTTTATGCGCGAAATAAATTCATTGAGGAAGTTGTAGTCATCAGAATCATCAACGCCGATGCGGCATTTGACGGTGACGGGAATTGGCACGGCATCAATCATCGCGCCAATGCAATCAGCGACGAGGTTTGGTTCATTCATCAAGCACGCGCCAAATTTTCCGCGTTGCACGCGATCAGACGGACATCCGCAATTTAAATTAATTTCATCATAGCCATATTTTTCATGCGCAATTTTTGCGGCGGTCGCGAGATCGTACGGATCAGATCCGCCCAATTGTAACACCACGGGATGTTCGGCCGCGTTATAGGATAGATGGCGATCTTGGTCACCGTGAATGATCGCGCCCGTTGTGACCATTTCGGTATAAAGCACAGCATGTGGTGATAAAAGACGGTGAAAATAACGGCAATGGCGATCTGTCCATTCCATCATGGGGGCGATGGATAGTTGTTTGGTTGATAATTCCACGTTGGACAGGCTATGATTTTTCATGCAAATCCTTTATATAGAGAGATGTATGAAAGTGAACAAATTTCTGTCCGTAATGGTTGTTTTTTTCGCATTTGCGTTGTTTGTGGCGCACAGTGCGCATGCCTATGACCCGAAAGAAGGTTCAGGTTTGCCTGTGCCGCGCTTTGCATCTCTAAAATCTGATCATGCGTTTGTGCGCACGGGGCCATCGATGGATTATCCGATTAAGTATGTTTATAAACGTGAAGGATTGCCCGTGCAAATTATTCAAGAATTTGATGCGTGGCGCAAAATCAAAGACCCCGCAGGCGAGTCAGGTTGGGTGCATAAATTATTATTGTCTGGTACGCGCACGGCAATGACGGGCGAGGCAGTGACCAGCGTTTTTAAAAATCCCGATGGCGAATCATTAATTGCCGAAATTGAAAAAGGTGTGATTGTGACCATGGATGAATGCAACGGGACATGGTGCCTCATTCGCTTTGGCACGCAGGAAAGCCAGCAAAAAGGGTGGGTTTCGCAAAAAAATATGTGGGGCGTTGCCGAAACTGAAAAATTGAATTAGTATTACGAATCAAAGAGATTCATCAATTCGGGTCTCTTTCCCACCTAATTATCCACATAATATCCACACCTTATCTACAGCATATTCACAATATTACATAACGAAAAAGCGAAGAACATTGCATGTCACATCTGAGTCCCGAGCGGGCCGAGATAGCCCACCTGATTCATGCCAACCTTGATAAGATTTCAAAGGTTGATAATCGCGGCACTGATATCCGCGTTTTACTGCAAGTCTGTGCGGGGATGTTGACCGAAACCTGTTTCTTTTTCGAAGAACCCGATGAAACATTACGGGCATCGATGACAAAATTATCGGTGTTGCTGGGGTGTGATCCATACGAAGGCGAATTACCTGAATGGGTTGATTTTGAACCACAACAAATTGATCGTTATACCGAACGCGGACGCGAACTCGCGCGCGTCGCCATTGCCGATTGGGCAGATTGCGAATTTGCTTATCATGATATGTTGATGAATTTATTCCACCATGTGTTGACGTCATGGGAAGATGAAGGTATTCCGCGCGCGGAAAGTTTTCGATTATTAGTTGATTTTACAACTGATTGCATGGCGTTTGAAATTGCGGCGCAAGAATTATGCGATGTATTGATTGAGAAAAAAATTGCGCGTGACGGATGGACATTGGGCGATTGTATTGGCGGCCTTGCCGGCGCGGCCGGTTGGCGTCTGGCAAAACATAAATTACTGCAACAAAAAATGCCCAAAGACGAAGTATCACAAACACCCGATGATTTAGATGTGTTGATCACTGTGATGACAGCTGAGGCCGTACGCATGGGCGTTCCCGCAGGTTCCGATTGGCGTTTTGGTTTGGCGGCGAATGATTGTCCGCTCAACCCGCCAACCGAATTATTGAATGGCGTTGAACCATATTGTTCTTTATTTTTCTCATCATTGCCGATGCCTGATCAACGTCTTCAAGCGGTTGCTTGTGCCAAAGCGGCGGGACGTATGCTTGCCGTCGCAGCAGCAGGCGATGAGCCAGAAATGTCACCCGTGATTGCAAAACCGCTTGCCATGGCGGCGATCACTGAAACTTATAAATCATTCTGGGTTGGATTTTGATTTATCATAACGTCACAAAAAGCTATGAATTATTTCGGTGATTTGTAAGTAATCTGTTTGTTTAATCAGACAAAACCCATTATAAATACGGGCATGAACAATAGCTTAGCTGAAACCGCAGGCGGGTTTACGCCTAAATCATCATATACACGCGACGATTTGATTGCGTGTGGTCATGGTCAAATTTTTGGAAACGGAAATGCGCGTTTGCCATTACCGCCCATGTTAATGTTTGATCGCATTACCCAAATTACTACCCAAGGCGGATCATACGGCAAAGGTGAATTAACTGCCGAATTTGATATTGATCCATCATTATGGTTTTTTGAATGCCATTTTGAATCCGACCCTGTAATGCCAGGTTGCTTGGGGCTTGATGCGTTGTGGCAATTGCTCGGGTTTTATTTGGGTTGGACTGGTGCGGCGGGATCTGGTCGTGCGCTTGGGCTTGGGGAATTAAAATTCACAGGTCAAGTCTTGCCTGAAACCAAATTGGTTACATATCATTTAGATATTCGTCGTGTGATGAATTCGAAATTGGTTCTCGGTATTGCTGATGGTCAGGTTTTGGCCGATGGCAAAGTCATTTATGAGGCCAAAGATTTACGCGTGGGATTATTTGCAAATCCGCGTGCGATGTAATGTAAAAAAATAGACCGCAGAGTTTTTTATAAAAATATTTCTCTGTAACTCTGCGGTTTTTTCTTCAATAAAATAGGAAGGATTTGAAATGCCAATCGCTGTTATGCCATCAAAATTACGCCGTGTTGTTGTCACTGGTATGGGAATTGTTTCATGTATCGGAAATTCGGTTTCTGAGGTTTTGGATTCATTAAAAGCAGGTCGTTCAGGTATTTCATTTGCGCCTGAATATGCTGAAAAAGGTTTCCGTTCCCAAGTATTTGGTATGCCGAAAATAAATTTATCGGAAATGATTGATCGTCGTTTGATCCGTTTCATGGGTGATGCGGCGGCGTACACACATTTGGCGATGGAGCAAGCGATCAAAGATTCTGGTTTGGAAGAAAAAGATATTTCCAATGAACGTACAGGCGCGATTGTGGGTTCTGGCGGCCCATCCACACGCAACCAAATCGAAGCCGCGAATATCACATTAACCCAAGGCCCAAAGCGCGTGGGGCCATTTATGGTACCGCGTTGTATGTCATCAACCACATCGGCAAATTTGTGCACGAACCATAAAATCAAAGGCGTAAATTATACAATTACATCCGCATGCGCGACATCGGCACATTGCATTGGCAATGCAGCGGAAATGATCGCATGGGGCAAACAAGATGTGATGTTCGCGGGCGGCGGCGAAGAATTAGATTGGGCATTATCTGTGTTGTTTGACGGCATGGGCGCGATGTCTTCAAAATATAATGAAACACCTGAAAAGGCGTCACGCGCCTATGATGCTAACCGCGATGGTTTCGTGATTGCTGGCGGCGGCGGTATGTTAGTGCTCGAAGAATTGGAACATGCGAAGGCACGCGGCGCAAAAATTTATGCTGAAATCACAGGTTATGGCGCGACATCTGACGGCGCGGATATGGTGGCACCCAGTGGGGAAGGTGGGGCGCGTTCGATGATTCAAGCCATGTCCACCATCGAAAGTGATGTGACCTATATTAACGCACACGGCACATCGACTCCTGTCGGTGATTTGGCGGAACTCAAAGCCATTCATGACGTGTTTGGCAATCGTAATCAAGATTTGCCTTACATCAGCTCCACCAAATCAATGACGGGACATTCATTGGGCGCGACGGGTGTACAAGAAGCGATCTATAGCATTCTCATGATGGCGCATAATTTTATCACCCCCAGCATTAACATCGAAACATTAGATGATGCGGCGAAAGGTTTGCCAATCGTGCGGGAACGCATTGATAATTTCATGCATAAAACAATTTTATCAAACAGCTTTGGGTTCGGTGGTACAAACGCAACTCTCGCTTTCTCACGTTACGAAGGATAATTCACCATGACATTAATGAAGGGAAAAAAAGGCCTCGTAATGGGCATCGCGAATGATTATTCCATCGCGTGGGGTATTGCAAAATCATTGGCGGATGCGGGTGCAACTATGGCGTTCACATACCAAGGCGATGCATTTAAAAAACGCGTGGAACCATTGGCGGAAGATATCGGTGTCAAATTATTGATGGATTGCGATGCCAGCAAGCCCGAAGATTTAGACCGCGTGTTTGATATGTTGACCGAAGAATGGGGCGAATTAGATTTCATCGTGCATTCGATTGCCTATTCAAACAAAGAAGAATTAAAAGGCCGTTATGTTGATACAACATTGGATAATTTTACGCATACGATGAATGTATCATGTTATTCATTCACCGCTGTGATGAACCGCGCGGCAAAATTAATGAAAAATGGCGGGTCGGCGATTACACTAACCTATTACGGCGCAGAAAAAGTGATGCCGAATTATAATGTGATGGGCGTTGCGAAGGCAGCATTGGAAGCATCAGTACGTTATTTGGCGGCGGATTTGGGCGCGCAAAATATTCGCGTAAATGCAATTTCCGCAGGGCCAATGCGCACACTCGCAGGTTCAGCCATTGGTTCAGCCAAAAAAACATATCGTTATAACGTGGTAACAGCGCCGCTTCGCCGTCCTGTCGGATTGGAAGAAGTCGGTAACACAGGGTTGTATTTGGTATCAGATATGTCGAGCGCAGTCACAGGCGAAATTCATTTCGTTGATTGCGGGTTTAATGTTGTCGGTATGTGCCCATCCGAATATTGGGATGAATTAAACGGGTAAGTTTTCTGTCCGCTCAATGCTTGCGAAACAATGAATCATTGATTGTTTCGGGATCATCGGTAAAGACGCTGTCAACGCCCCATGCACGCAATTGACGCGCGAGCATCGGGTCATTAATGGTGTAGGCCAAAATTTGTTTTTGTGTATCGATTAAATCTTCGACCTGTTCGCGCGTGACAGTGCGCCCATCAATATTATAGGTGGATACTTCTAGATATTCCGAAAGTTCCTTCCAATTTTCAGGCCATTCGGATTCCATCAAAAAACCGCGCGCATAATCAGGTGCCATATCTTTGATGGTTTCGAGTGATACGTATGAAAATGATGATAATAAAATTTTATCGAGATCATCCCAGCTTTGGGTGAGTACATCGGCAATTACTTCGGCGGTTTCAACTTCGCGGCCTGCGCATGGTTTGATTTCTAAATTCAAACCCATATCGTGGACAAGTAGAGCATCAAGCGCTTCGGTCAATGTTGGAATTTTAATGCCTGCAAACCCCTCGGAAAACCATTGGCCCGCTTCGAGTTCACAAATTTGTGCGTATGTATAATCCGCCACATTACCCGCGCCGTTGGTGGTGCGGTCGAGCGTGTCATCATGCATAAGGATAGGAACGGAATCTTTGGTGAGCTTCACATCAAACTCAACCCATTTCACACCCATATCATGTGCGGTGTGAATGGATTCGAGCGTGTTTTCGGGGGCGAACCGTGCCGCCCCGCGATGCCCAATGATAGGTGGAAGCTTTAGCATTTATAATCCGTCTTAAATTATTACCGCAGAGTCGCAGAGTAACAGAGAAATATTTTTAAAATATAGATATAAAAATATTATTTTATAATATTTATACTTTTATCAATATCTCTGCGTTCTCTGTACCTCTGCGGTTAAAAAATTTATATCAACCCGCTTCACGATCACGTTTTGCAGTTTGGCGTGCGTCGCCCGTTTCTTGATCAACGCGTTTCATCGATAATTTGATTTTACCGCGATCATCAAAACCGATCACCATGACTTTGACGTCTTGGCCTTCGGATACGATGTCATTTGTTTTTGCAACGCGTTGGTCAGCAAGTTCAGAAATGTGAACCAAACCATCTTTGCCGCCCATGAAGTTTACGAAGGCACCGAAATCAACAATCTTCACAACTTTACCGTTGTAAATTTTGCCTTGCTCTGGCTCTTCGGTTAAACCGCGGATGATTTCGATCGCCATATCGATTGATGCGCCATCAACAGCCGATACTTTGATCGTACCATCATCATCAATATCAATTTTTGCTTTGGTGCGTTCAACGATATCACGAATGACTTTACCGCCCGAACCAATCACATCACGGATTTTATCGGTTGGGATATTGATCACCGCCATTTGTGGTGCAAATTGGCTGATCTCTTCGCGTGATGTGTCGAGCGCTTTGGACATTTCGCCCAAAATGTGCAAACGACCTTTGTTGGCTTGATCCAATGCGATCTTCATAATTTCTTCGGTGATCGATGCAATTTTCAAATCCATTTGCAATGCTGTTACACCATCACGTGTACCTGCCACTTTGAAATCCATATCGCCCAAATGATCTTCATCACCAAGAATATCAGAGAGAACCGCAAATTTTGATCCTTCTTTGATCAAACCCATCGCGATACCCGCAACTGGTTTTGTCAATGGAACGCCCGCATCCATCATTGCAAGTGATGAACCACACACGGTTGCCATTGATGATGAACCATTTGATTCGGTAATTTCAGATACAACACGCATGGTGTAAGGGAAATCTTCGCCCGTTGGTAACATTGGGTGCAATGCGCGCCATGCCAATTTACCGTGACCAATTTCGCGACGACCAGGGCCAGACATACGACCACATTCACCAACAGAGTATGGAGGGAAGTTATAATGCAACATGAAACGTTCGCGGTATTCACCTTCGATCGCATCGATGATTTGCTCATCTTGGCCTGTGCCCAATGTGGTCACAACAATCGCTTGGGTTTCACCGCGTGTGAATAATGCCGAACCGTGTGTGCGTGGCAAAATACCAACTTCACAAGTGATCGGGCGAATATCAACGGTTGTACGACCATCGATACGTTTGCCAGTGTCAAGAATGTTTCCGCGAACAACATCAGCCTCTAATTTATGTGCCAAATCATTGATCATTGATTCTGTGTGACCAGCTTCGTCATTTTTATATGTGGCAACCAAATCAGCTTTGACTAATTTTACTTTGTCTTGGCGAGCTTGTTTGATTTTCTCAGCATAAGCTTCGGTCATTTTGCCTGCATGTGATGCCTTGATCTTTGTATAAAGTGCAGTTGCAACAGGGTCAGCAACAGGAACATCCCATGGATCTTTTGCTGCTTTTTCCGCAAGTGAAATGATACCGTCAATCACAGCCTGGAAAGCTTTCCAACCAAATTGAACTGCGCCTAACATTACCTCTTCGGATAGTTCTTTGGCTTCGGATTCAACCATCAACACGCCTTCTTTGGTACCTGCAACAACTAAATCAAGTTGTGAATCTGGCATCTCTTGTAATGTTGGGTTTAAAATATATTGGCCGTTTTTGTAACCAACGCGCGCCGCGCCGATAGGGCCCATGAATGGAACGCCTGATAATGTCAATGCCGCAGATGCACCAATGATCGCCACGATGTCAGGTGAATGTTCTTGGTCATGTGACATAGTGGTACATACGATTTGCACTTCGTTCAAAAATTCTTCGGGGAATAATGGACGGATAGGGCGGTCGATCAAACGTGATGTTAATGTTTCGAAATCAGATGGTTTTGCTTCGCGTTTGAAAAAACCACCAGGAATGCGACCTGTCGCATAATATTTATGTTGATAATGAACCGTGAGCGGGAAAAAATCTTGCCCGTCTTTGATTTTGCGTGCGGCAACGGCTGTACACAATACGGTTGTACCGCCCATAGTTACCATCACGGCGCCATCTGCTTGGCGTGCGATTTTACCAGTTTCAAGAGTGATAATCTTATCACCGAATTTAATGTCTTGTTTTACTACGTTAAACATATTTTTTCCTTTTATAAAAATGTCGCGCCCACGACCAAATGTCACAGACGTTGTTAAAATGATTGTGATGAAGGGGGAGAAAAGCTTGACCGTTATATAAATCGGTGGACACTAAAGGCCAGAAAAACGCATCTGAACTTAACCGTCAACCGAAATGGAGTAAGGTCAATCTCACTCTTTTCACACAGATGATTTCATGACATGATTACCGCGAAAAGTCAAAATAAGCTTTTGCAAAATCAAAGGAAATCACTATGAAGCACAATCTTGTTCTTATGCGCCATGGCCAAAGCCAATGGAATCTGGAAAATCGTTTTACAGGGTTCAAAAACGTCGAATTAACCGATTTGGGGCGTGACGAAGCCCGCGCCGCGGGCAGTAAAATTAAAGAATCGGGCATCGTGTTTGATGCCGTATTTACATCAACATTAAAACGCGCCAATGAAACGGCCGAATTGGCATTGGCGGCTTCGGGGCAGGGCGACAAAATTTCTGAGATGATTTATGCGGCCGAATTGTGCGAACGTGATTACGGCGATTTAACAGGTTTAAATAAAGACGAAACCCGCGCAAAATATGGCGATGAGCAGGTACATATCTGGCGTCGTTCGTATGATGTGCAACCGCCTGGTGGTGAAAGTTTGCAAGACGTTGTTGAAAAACGCGTGCGTCCTTATTTCGAGAGTGAAATCAAACCACGTATGGATCGCGGTGAAAATATTTTGGTCGCGGCGCATGGGAATTCACTTCGTGCACTGTTAATTATCTTAGGTGAAAATACGCCCGAAAATATCAATGAAACAGAAATTCCCACGGGATCACCATTAATGATTTCTTATGAAGATGGAGTGCGCACGGAAAAGAAATATTTGTAATGTCTGAACAGTTACATATTACGAATTCTGATTCCGAATGGGTGCCAAAACATTACGCCACATTGGTTGGTTTGGCGGCGGGTATGTATATGATCACGCTCGCATTAGTGCCAAAAATCATTGAAATATATGGGTTTGCCGTACCTGTCAGTATTATCACCTTTCCCATTTGCTGTATTTTGACAGATATATTGACCGAAGTGTACGGGTTTAACCGTGCACGTCGCTCGGTATGGATAACATTGGTGTGTACATTATTATTTGCAATCTTTACACAAATTGCAATTGCGATTCCGCCCGCGCCATTTTGGCAAGACCAAGAATCATTCCAAAAAATATTTGCAACATCCTGGCGCATTGTAATTGCCGGATGTTCGGCATGGGTTGTTGGTGAATTTATCAATAGTTACGTCATGACAAAAATGAAAATTTTTCAAAATGCCAAAGGCATGTCATTACGATTTATTGGGTCAACTGTTGTCGGACAATTTTTTGATACGCTTGTTTTCTTTTCAATCGCGTTTATCGGTATGTTTTCATCATCGCAATTAATCAACATGATGTTCACCGCATGGGCAATGAAGGTTGGATATGAAATCATTGCGCTTCCGTTATCAACAAACGTCACCAAATATATCAAACGCCTTGAAGGAATCGAACATTTCGATCGTCAAAAAATTTCGGTGATTTAAAAACCATTTTATACCTTTAAAATATAGCTTTTTTGCATTTTTGGTAATTTTATTACCAAAAAATGATGTGAAATGTTACAAAATTATGTTGACATCGAGGAGTATCTTAGAGAAAATCTAACTCTAACTTGTTTTATTTATAACTTTATGTGTGAAGGAGTTTATTATGAGTGAAGTATCCCAAGTTCTTTTTTCTCAAGCTGCTAATTTTGATGGTATGTCCGTAACCGCCGCTGCAGGTCTAATTGTATGTGCGGTTCGTGGAAGTGAAGCGGGGCAAAAACTTCTCTCAGCATTCGGTATTCATGCTTCAAATGATAAAGTTAATACTCAGGATATTAAGCCTCAGTTAGCAACAATGTCTGCTGGCACGCGTGCAGAATTAGCGCGTATGGCTTGTAATGTTGCTTAATCAAAAAATTCTCTCCTAGAATTAATATATGAACAAATAAACAAAAAGCCCCGACTATATCGGGGTTTTTTATTGTAAATTTTTTATATTTACTTCATGATCTGTAAATGATTATTTTTTATAACTGAGTTAAAGGAGTAGCAATATGAGTGGTTACGATTCTACTAAGAAGCCAGTAAAACCCCGTCAAGAATTTCAAACTCAAGCTGATGCTACAGTCGCTCATCTAAGAAGAACACGTATGAGTGATCCTGTTCGCTTTGCTTGTCCAATCACCCCACAACTTGCAAAGCCTATTACGCTTTTAACAAGAGAGCATGATTAAGATTGAAAGTATGTTGAGACAAACAAAACCCCCGAATTTCGGGGGTTTTTTTGTATTCTGAATTTTGAAACTATGGTGATTATTTACGAAGACCAAGTTTGTTGATCAAGGCAACATAACGATGTTCGTTACGTGATTTTAAGAAGTCGAGCAATTTACGACGGCGGGCAACCAATGTAAGCAGGCCGCGGCGTGAGCTTTTATCTTTTTTGTGTTGTTCCAAATGGCCTGACAATGCGTTGATACGCGCGGTCATGATGGCAACTTGAACTTCGGGTGAGCCAGTATCATTGGCTGCTTGTTGGTTGTCTTTGATGACTTCCGCTTTTTTTTCTACTGAAATCGACATCGGTTTCTCCTTTTTCCTTGTTAGAGATTGAACACACGCACTGGGTGAATTTGCACGCCATCTACTTCGAGGATTGCCAAAGCTTTCCCTTTGTAAGAGGCGAGTGCCAACGCACCACCGTCATTTGCATTCACATCGATGCCCGCTTTGATCAGGCGTTCGATATTGGGGCGTGCCACAAAGGTCAACATTTGACCATTTTTGACATGACGAGCTTCCGTGTCATCTAAGGCCAGTACCGGGATGTCGTCCAGGACGGTCTCAACAGGAAGCAATGCACTTAATAGGTCGGTGTTATCGCTGGTTTTTTGGAAAAAGTCCAGCGGAATCGCCGATTTTAATGATAATGGCCCCACCGCATCGCGGATAAGACATGAAATATAACCAAAACAGCCTAATTCACGACCAAAATCACGCGCCAGAGAGCGCACATACGCCCCGCGACCCGTAACGGCGCGGAATGTGGTGGTATCGCCCGTATGCTCGGTAATCGTAAGGTCATAGATATCAATTGGACGGGCTTTTAACTCGACCTCGGCACCTGCGCGGGCAAGATCATAGGCGCGTTCACCGTCAACTTTGATTGCCGAGAAAATCGGCGGAGTCTGCATAATTTCACCGCGAAATTGCGGGAGAATATTTTCGATTGATTCGCGCGTGGGGCGTGCATCGGATGTTTTGATCGCTGTGCCTTCGCGGTCATCAGTTGTGCGTTCCTCGCCCCATGTCACGGTGAATGTATAAATTTTGGTATCATCCATCATATATTGGACGAGTTTCGTAGCTTCACCCAAAGCGATGGGTAGAATGCCAGAGGCAAGGGGATCGAGTGTACCCGCATGCCCAATTTTGGGAAAGCCAAGCGCGCGTTTGACGATCATCAACGCATCGTTTGATGTCATCCCTTCGGGTTTATTCAGATTAATCCATCCATTTAAAATGGTTTTTGGTTTACGTGCCATGATTGTCCGCGAGAAATATCGTTTTGTTATTTTTCATTGTCGTAATCATCATCGTCCATATCGTCAATATCGATGAGATCAGCTTCGGATGTTTTGGGAAGATTGTATAAAATTTCATCAATGCGACGTGCATTTTCAAATGATGAATCATTTCTGAATTTTACCTTTGGCGTAAATTTCAAATTTAATTTTTTGGCAAATTCACGTTGAAAAATTTGAGCCGATTCATTTAATGCGGGTAACACAACTTCGATATCGGCGCCGTTTAACATGAGCACAAACGCATAGGCATTTTTTAAATCGGGCGTCACGCGCACTTCGGTAATGGTGACGCTTTGCCCCGCATCGAGCAACGCCGCATCATGAAATTTACCACGTTGCAATGTTTCGATTAACACGTGGCGCAATTGTTCCGACACGCGCAATTGACGTTGCGATGGCCCCGATGGTTTTTTTGCACCTTTGGCAGAGCGAGATACAACCATGAGTTACAGGCTTCTTTGCTCTTCTTTGACTTCGAAACATTCGATAATGTCGCCATCGCGAATATCATCATAATTTTCAAATGCCATACCGCATTCCATGCCTTCTTTCACTTCTTTCACTTCGTCTTTAAAGCGTTTGAGTGTTTTCAGCATGCCTTCGTGAATGACAACGTTTTCGCGTAACAATCGAACTTTCGATCCGCGTTTGACCATACCCGTTGTGACCATACAACCCGCGATTTTGCCAACTTTGGTGATGTTGAACACTTGGCGAATTTCGGCTTGACCCAAATATTCCTCGCGTGAGATCGGTGATAACAGACCCGATAACATGGCTTTGGCATCATCAATGATATTGTAAATAATGTTGTAATATCGAATGTCAACGCGGTCACGTTTCGCCATATCACGTGCCTGTGCATTCGCACGCACGTTAAAACCAACAACCAATGCATTCGATGCACGGGCGAGGGTGATATCCGATTCCGTAATTCCGCCAACACCTGTGTGCAGAACGCGCACGCCCACTTCGGTATTGTCTTCGGCAATTTTGGCAAGTGAACTTGCAATCGCCTCGACCGACCCATGCACGTCGGCTTTGATAACAATATTAAGTTCTTTTTTGCCTTCGCGTGATTGGGCAAGCAATTGTTCAAAGCTTGCGCCAGTGGTGAGTGCTGCTTGCGCATCACGTTTTTTGCGTTGACGATACGCCACAACTTCGCGTGCTTTGGCCTCACTATCAACCACATTTAATTGATCACCAGCATCAGGCGTGCCTGTTAAACCTAATACTTCGACCGGTTGGCCAGGGATGGCTTGTTTCAATTGTTGGCCTTTGTCGTCCAAAATCAAGCGCACGCGACCCCATTCGGAACCAACCACGAAAATATCGCCCGCGCGCAATGTTCCTTTTTGAATGAGAACAGTTGCAACCGATCCGCGACCTTGTTCCAATTTTGATTCCACCACGGCACCTTCGGCAGCGCGGTTTGGGTTAGCTTTCAAGTCTAAAACTTCCGCTTGAAGCAAAATGGTCTCTAACAATTTATCGAGATTCATTTTTTTCTTAGCGGAAACTTCAACGGCCAAAACATCGCCGCCCATTTCTTCGACAACTAATTCATGCTGCAATAAATCTTGTTTGACCTGCCACACATTGGCGTCGGGTAAATCAACCTTATTAATCGCAACAATGATCGGCACTTTCGCGGCTTTGGCGTGGTTAATCGCCTCAACAGTTTGCGGCATGATGGAATCATTTGCGGCGACAACCAACACAACGATATCGGTGACGTTCGCCCCGCGTGCGCGCATTTCAGAAAACGCCGCGTGGCCAGGTGTATCAAGGAAAGTCACTTTTTCACCCGCAGGCAATGTGACTTGGTACGCACCAATATGTTGGGTAATGCCACCCGCTTCACCCGCAACGACGTCGGTTTGACGAAGCGCATCAAGAAGAGATGTCTTACCATGGTCAACGTGACCCATAATGGTAACAACAGGCGGACGAGAGACAGATTCGCCTGAATCAACATCATCAATCATGATACTGGTTTCAATATCATCTTGCGCCACGCGTTTTACTTTGTGGCCAAATTCCATGATGATTAATTCGGCGGTATCGGCATCAATGGTTTGATTGATGGTTGCCATCACGCCCATTTTCATGAGCGCTTTGATTACATCGCCGCCACGTTCGGACATACGGTTAGCAAGTTCCTGTACCGTAATCGTTTCAGGCAACGTTACTTCGCGTAATACTTTTTTGATATCTTGCGGGCCTGCCAATTTTGCTTTTTCTTTTTGACGTGCGCGTTTCACAGAGGCGAGGGATCGACCTTGCTCTGCTTTTTCATGCGCGTTGTTTAATACTTGATTTACCGTGAGGCGTTTGAAATTACGCCCTGATGAATCATCATCGTCATCGCTACCACGCGTTGTTCGTGCACCGCGTTTCAAACGATCACGCATAGACATGGAATCATCATCGTCGTCTTTGCGTGGCGCAAAGCCCATTGGTTTTGCGGGCGCAGATTTTTCAGCCAAAAGACGCGCTTTTTCAATATCGTCGGCTTTTTTCTTTTCTTCCGCGCGGATAAGTTCTAACTCTTCCATTTCGCGGCGACGCAATTCGCTGGCATCAATTTTGCCAGGACGTTGACCTGTTTTTTCGGCTTCATCACGTAATTTTTGTTCTTCCGCTTCGAGCGCGCGACGTTTGGCTTCTTCGGTACGGCGTTTTTCTTCGTCTTCTAATGCTTTGACGAGTGCGCGGGCGCGTGCTTCGCGTTCTTCGTTTGTTAAGTGAGCATCGGATTGTTTAGCAGTGTCCGCAGGAGTTTCTGATTGTTGTTCCTGTGCGCCTGCGCCACGTTTTTTACGCACTTCGATAGCAACGCCACGGCTTTGTCCACGCGCCAAAGTTTGGGTGATGACTTGCTGTCCTGATGGCGCACTCCCTTTCAGGCTTAATGTGCCTTTTCCGCTTCCGCTTGCCGCAGGTTTCGCGCCACCCAAACTGAGTGTTTTTTTCTCTTCAGTCATTTTTTAATCTTCCATATCTTGCGGTTCGATATCACCACGCATCAGTGCGAGTTTATGAACCAAATTTTGTAATTTTGTTGTAATGGCATGTGGTTTTAACGCCACGTGCATAATATTGACATCACCAAGCGCCGCCGATAATTGTGCATTGGTAAAACAATTGATAGTAGCGACATGTGATTTTTGTAATTTCTTACGGCCATGATCACTCGCATCACTGGCCACACAATAAACGGTAGCAGGGTCTGAATGCAACCATTCCTCGCATTTGGCAAAACCTGTGATCAAAATGCCTGCTTTTTTCGCCAAACCAAGTGTTTCAAGGCTTTTCTTTAATAATCCCAATTCGGTTTTATCCGCTAAATCTTTGGGGGTGATGACAGAGTCACGTAAAATAGTGGTAAAGCTATTGCGCCAGATGGCTTTTTTAAACACGTCTTTTGATGCCGTCATCCACATAAATTCACCTGGCAATTTTTCATCTAAATCAATCATGATGGTTTTATCAGGGGCAACCACACAACGGACAAGGTCAGTCAGTGGTCGCACTTGCCCCGTGATAATACATGTGCCTGTGGTTGGTTTTAATTTTTTTGAGATTGATGATACAGGTGATGATGGTGGCGCGTTCGATGATGATGATGCCGAGTCATTTGAACCCGTGTGTGAAGGTGATGCGGATAATGAAACCGCTAAGGATGGGTGCATAAGAGGATGATAAAACACGCCAAAGGGCAGGGATGGAATCATCCCTGTTATTGGTTGTTTACGATCATCCTGTGCTCCCATCGCGTAACATCTCCTTACGCCGCGTTTGTATTGTTTGCGTCTTCATCGGCAAACCAATGCGCGCGTGCTTTCATGATCAAAGCATTTGCATCAGTTTCGGTGATTTTATCTTTACCCAAAATTTCAACCAATTCATCGCCCGCAAGGTCAGCTAAATCATCGAGTGATTTGATGCCCGCCGCGCCCAATTGCATGATCTGATCAGGAGTTAAACCTTCGAATGAAATCAGGTCGTCTTTCAAACCTAATTCATCTTGTTTGGTTTTCAATTCGGCAGCTTTCGCAGCTAAATAATTTTGTGCGCGATTGATTAATTCCGCGCCAATTTCTTCGTTAAAGCCTTCGATGCCAGCCATTTCTTCAACAGATGTTTCGGCAATTTCTTCAACTTTGCGGAAGCCTTCGGCAATCAACAAGCGCGCAATAACATCGTCCACGTCAATCGCGGCCATAAATAATGATGACCATGCGTTGAATTCTTCGGCACGACGTTTTGATTCTTCCTCTTCGGTTAAGATATCAATGCTCCAACCTGTTAAGATTGAGGCAAGGCGCACGTTTTGACCGCGACGACCAATTGCCAATGATAATTGTTCATCGGGCACAACAACGTCCAAACGAACTTTGTCTTCGTCCAAAACAACTTTTGATACTTCGGCAGGTGCAAGCGCATTCACGATAAAGGTTGCGATATCTGGTGACCATGGAATGATGTCTACTTTTTCGCCTTGCAATTCGCCAACAACGGCTTGAACACGTGAACCACGCATACCAACACACGCGCCTACAGGATCAATTGATGGATCACGCGCATAAACTGCGATTTTCGCGCGTGATCCAGGATCACGAGCCACAGCCTTGATTTCAATTGTACCGTCATAAATTTCAGGAACTTCTTGCGTAAATAATTTCGCCATGAAATCGCCGCGTGTACGGGTTAAGAAAATTTGCGGACCGCGTAATTCACGACGCACATCGTACACATAGGCACGTACACGTGCGCCCATTTCTAAACGCTCACGCGGGATAGTATCATCACGGCGAAGGATAGCCTCAGCTTTGCCCAAATCAATGGTGATGTTGCCGTATTCAACACGTTTGACAACACCATTAACGATTTCGCCAACTTTGTCTTTGAATTCTTCAAATTGACGCTCACGCTCCGCTTCGCGGATATTTTGCATGATCACTTGTTTCGCGGTTTGCGCGGCAACACGTCCATAATCAAAGGCTGGTAAATGATCGATCAATACATCGCCGATCTCAGCATCAGGTTTAATACGTTTTGCCTGCGCCAATGTGATTTGCGCAGTTTCGTTTTCGATCAAATCGGTTTCCGTCACAGTGCGATATAATTTTAATTCGGTTTCGCCTGTTTTGCGGTTGATGTGACAACGGATATCATGTTCATGACCGTATTTTGAACGGCCCGCTTTTTGGATCGCTTGTTCAATCGCTTGGATCACAAGTTCCTTTTCAATTCCTTTTTCGCGTGCGACAGCATCTGCAACTTGTAAAATTTCTACGCGGTTCATTTAGTCCTCACTTTTCAGACTTCGATTTTGTGTTCGAAGCTTTCTTGGTTGGTTTAGGGTTTAAAACTTTCTTTTGCCCTTTCGGGTTTTTCATGGTCAATAATTCGTTATTCACAATCAAACGTGCCTTGGCAATGTTATTAAATTCGATTTCTGCCATGCCTTCATCTGTTTCAATGCTAATTACGTTATCATTGATGCCTTTTAGGCGACCACGATATTTCTTTTGCCCATTGGGGGCAGGAATTTCTGTTTCAATGCTGGCCTCAAGACCAGCAAAATTTTCAAAATCTTTGACGCGTGTAAGTGGGCGATCCAGACCAGGTGAGCTAACTTCCAATTGATACGCGCCCGCAATCGGATCTTCGACATCTAAATGCGCCGATACCGCGCGGGAAATTACTTCGCATCCTTTGAGATCAAGCAAACCTGTTTTCGGGTCTTCAGCCAAAATTTGCAATGTCTGCATTTTTTGTGAACCCAGCACGCGCAATTGAACAATATCATACCCAAGATCATCCACCACAGGTGTGATCAAGTTTAATATTTTTTGTTCAAGCGGCGATCCGCGCATTTATAATATTTCCTAAAAAATAATATTTTCAAAAAACTCAACAAAAAAGGCGGGCTTCTTTTGGAAACCCACCCTGACATAAATCATGAGTGATGATGATTTAATAGTCTTTTTGCGCCGTCATGTCCAGCTTTTTATCGGAAAAATCCGAAAAAGCTTAGAATTTCCATACAGCCTGTACTTTCACGTTACGGCCAGCCTCAGGCAAGAAGGATAAATGGCGGTTGTAACGCTCATCTGTTACGTTATCGACCCCAAAATTAACCTTAAACGCGCCCGTTTTGTCGTTTGGCAAGGTTGGCGACCATGAACCATAAAGGTCAAATTGATGCCCATCATTCGATGTGGTGATCAATGGTTGATCAGGAGCAATACGGTCTTGTTCGGTATAATATGTACCGCGCGCACCGATCATGAATGTTTGGTCTTTGTTATAACGTTCAACATGCGCCGTGAATTTATTTTGAGGAACATCGGCAAGCGGTGTATCATTTGTTTCATTCACGCCGCGAATGGTACCGCCCGAAATTCCCGTTGCATATTGACCGATACGATATTTGATTTCAAATTCGATACCTTTCAAATCAGCCTGTGACACGTTGCGGAATTGTGTTGTGGTCGCACCGATCACTTGTTCAATGTAATCATCGATTTGATTATTGAATACAGATACATTGACTTTCAAATTATCATAGCTTGTAAACACGCCATCCTTGCGGTAACGCACACCTAATTCACGGTTTTCAGCTGTCTCTGGCTTCAAATTTGGATTTGAAATCAGGTTATTACCGGGGAACAATGTACCTGTTGCATATAATTCAGTAAGCGTTGGTGTACGGAACGCGCTCGCCCATGATGCATATGCTGACCAATTATCATTGATTTGCAAATCTGCGCCAATTTTAGGTGAGAATTGATCTTCTTCGTTTGATGCCAAAGTCGCATTACCTGGGGTGAGTTTATAATTATCGTAACGAACGCCAGGTGTAATCAATAAACGTTCACCGAAAAATGCGGTTTCTTGTTGAACATACAAACCTAAATTTTCGTCTTTACCATCACCCAATAACGGACGGAAGCCGCCATTGCGTTTACCTGTTTGTTCATTTTCGAAATATTCAACACCTGTGGTTATATTGTGATTAAGCCCAAAATAATTGGTTTTTGCAGTGTTATAAATATCTAAACCTGCGGTGGTAAAATCGGTTTCATCAACGCGTGTTGAAGGAATCGAGCGCACACTATTCACATCATAAAATGATTTATAGAAGATCGATGTGATATCAAACAAATTGTGGAAACGTGATCCCTCTGGCGCGGCCAATTTATAATTGATCGAATAATCGGTGACAGCAGATTTACGTTTTGATGGCTGGTTAGTTGCACTAACAGGTTGGAATGGTGAGACTGGTATAGACGCGTCTTCTAAATAACGACCATAACGGAATTCCGCGCGGTGATTTGGTGCAAAATTATATCCAACTTTGACCAATGAATTTGTGGGTTGGCTTGATGATGGGGCAATTTTTCCATCGCCGCCTGCTTCGATATCATTACCATCACGGTATGAAAACGCGCCATAAGCATCCAAAGGCCCTTGCGCTGTATAAGCTGATGTGAGGAAGTTATATTCATCACTTACGCTTTGAAAACCTGCTTGGTTGGTCATGCCCCAATTTTTATCTGATCCACGTAATTCATTTGCAACAGTAGGGGTGAAAAACTGAATGACACCTGCAACCGCGCCAGAACCATCAATGGCAGAGTTCGCACCGCGAACAATTTCAACGCGGTCAACCATGTTTGAATCGATGAAATAACGTCCGCCATATTGAGAGCGAAGGTTACGGCGAATACCGTCAACTTTGATTACGATACGACGGTCAGATAAACCGCGAATCGATGGTTCTTCCGATGTACGACGCGGGCCGCCAGCCGAATCAAAGTTTGGAACGGTGCGCAAAATATCATCAATTGATCCTGCTTGATCTTGGTCTTTTTCATCGCGGGAAACGACATTCACTGCAAACGGAACGCGTTCAATATCGCGGTTCGATTTTGTTGGGGTGACCACAATAGTTGGCTGTCGCTTTACGCCCGAATCTTGAGCCTTGGCAGGGGTAACCAGTACCGATGAGGCTAAAATAACGGATAAAAGGGCAATTTTACGAGCGTTTTTAGAGGCAAACATTCACATTATTCCTTTGTGGTGACTAAGTTGAGTTTGATAATCATTCTTAATTGCTTTGCGTTATAGATTTGACTATTATCAGAGTCAACAAGGAAAAATAGATGGCGCGCTATATTGTCCACAATTGCTATTTGGCTCTCGGCTGGATCTGCCTTTTATTAGGCGGGGTGGGTATTTTTGTGCCAGGGCTGCCGACCACTATTTTTTGGATTTTATCCCTATGGGCATTCACCAGATCATCGGAAAAGATGCGTCGTTATTTGCTCCAACACCCGAAATTTGGAAAAATTTTACGGGAATGGAATGATCATCAGGTTGTACCAACCGCAGGAAAAATTGCGGCTTGCCTATCGATGAGTGTGGTCTGTGTGGTGAGTGTGCTCACCATGAGTAACGCATGGGGCGCGACCATGATCTGTTTCACATTAACATTGGTGATGGGGTATATTATCACGCGTCCGTCACGTATAGCAGATGTGCGATCAACGTCGTCGGTAATGTAAATAAACTTGGGTACGGCCCGCTAATTTTCCTTTGGTTTCATAACGTGTGGCATCCCATCCTGTTGGTGGTGTTGTCCAATCGTCTTTTGATTCTGCTGTCCATTCAAACGCATCATGATCGGTAGTTTCACGAACCATCCATTCCGCCAATTCATCAACATCAGTTGTTTGTAACATTTCGCCGATGGATTTTACCACGCGCGCAAACACGTTTAAATTATCCTGTGACACAATGCGGCGTTTATGGTGACGCGCTTTTGGCCATGGATCAGGATTTAAAATATACAAATAATCAACGGTGTTATCGCGCAATGAATTCAATATTTTTAATGCATCATCCATCAGAACGCGCACGCGCGGAATATAATCGGGATATTGTTCCAATGATTTGGCAAAGGCCGACATACCATTGATAAATGGTTCGGCGCCAATCACAACATCATCGGGGTTGTTTTTGAGAAGATGAAGCAAATGTTCGCCATTACCAAACCCAATTTCAAAATGCACGCGTCCTGTAATTGGGCGACCGAATATATCAGATGGGGTGAGTGATTGATCTTCGGGCAAATTGGTAATGCCAATAAGCGGCATTAAATTGTCTAATGCTTTTTGACGACCACCATGAAGTGGGCGCCCTTGGCGACGGCCATAAACACGGCGTTTATTTTGTTCCGATAACTCAGTCATAATAAAATTCTTATCCTAAAATACGGTGCAATTCATTGACGAGATCAGTTTTCTCCCATGAAAAACCACCATCAGATTCAGGATCACGTCCGAAATGCCCATATGATGCGGTGCGTTCATAAATGGGACGGTTTAATTGCAAATGTTCGCGAATGCCGCGCGGTGATAAATTCACCAATTGCCCAATTGTTTTTGCAATTTTATCTTCTGAAATTTTTCCTGTACCTTGTGTATCGACATATAACGAAATCGGTTTTGACACGCCAATTGCGTATGATAATTGCACCAAACATTTTTGCGCGTAACCTGCGGCAACTATATTTTTTGCCAAATAACGCGCTGCATAGGCAGCGGAACGGTCAACCTTTGTGGGATCTTTGCCCGAAAAGGCACCGCCGCCATGAGGCGCAGATCCGCCATATGTATCAACAATAATTTTGCGTCCCGTTAATCCCGAATCGCCGACAGGCCCACCAATAACGAAACGTCCTGTTGGGTTCACGTAAAATTCGGCCTCATCGCACATCCAACCATCTGGCAATGCTTTTAAAACATAGGGGCGGATAATTTCCTTTACATCAGATTGGGATAATCCTTCGCGATGTTGGTGTGAGACAACAATCGATTTCGCGCGCACGGGACGGCCATTTTTATATTCTAACGTGACTTGTGATTTCGCATCGGGTTCAAGCATATTTAATGTGCCCGCATGGCGTGCATCTGATAATAATTGTAAAATTTTGTGTGAATAATAAATCGGTGCCGGCATTAAATTTGGTGTCTCGGCTGTGGCGTAACCAAACATGATACCTTGATCGCCTGCACCTTCATCTTTTTCATTTGTAGAATCAACGCCCACAGCAATGTCAGCAGATTGTTGATGCAAACGGCAATCGATTTGTACATCTTTCCAACTAAAGCCATCTTGCTCATAGCCAATACGGCGAATAGTGGCGCGCACAATATCATCAATATCAGCGCGAGAGATATTTGACTCTGATCGGATTTCACCGATCAAGCCAACATAATTTGTGGTCGCAACGGTTTCGATCGCGGTACGCGATACGGGGTCGCGTGTTAGAAATGCATCGACAAGAGAGTCTGATATATTGTCACATATCTTATCAGGATGTCCTTCGGATACTGATTCCGAGGTGAAGATGAAATTTTGAAGGCCAACAGGCTTTTTAAAGAATGAAAACATGCGCGGTAGAATACGCAGGTTCATATGATTTGTTAAGATAGAAAATGAGTTATGTGTTTATGATTGAAAATTCTTTGCCATTTGTTTCATCATTTTTAAGAAATCTTTGCGTAAAGTTTCATCTTTGATTGCATAATAGGTACGCAATACTTCAACAGATTCTTTTGATGTCATAATGTTTTGATCGGTATTTGGGGCAATATCAGAGTCATCAAAGCCATCTTGGTTATTATCAGAGAGGCCATAAGCTATAGGGGTATTGTCTTGATTAACGCCAAAATTTTCAAAGAAACTGGAAATGGGTGTGCTTAAGATTTGTGCAAATTGATAGAGGCGCGATGCGCTAATGCGATTTTTACCAGCCTCATATTTTTGAATTTGTTGGAATGTGATTCCTGTTTGCGTTGCTAGATCTTCTTGGGTGAAACCTTTTAAGCTTCTGTGCGCACGTAGTTGTTGCCCGACAAACACATCGACAGGATTAGGTGCATCATCTTTTGTTTGTGTGCTTTCATGTTTTAAACTTTTAATCATACTCACTTATCTCACTCATTTGATTAAATAGACATCACGCAAATTCCATTCATATGTATGCGTGAGTACGTATGCATATCATCATGATTTTAAATACGCAACTATTCGTTAGTATGTGGTTTTAAAGGTGTTTTGGGCGGTTTGCTAATATACGAAGGGTTGGCGAGCTAAGTAACAGAATTAAAACGAAAAATCCGAAATCACCATACTGGGAATAGGGTGTGGATAATATTGCACGCGGTAATTTCTCCTCAAACGCTTCGGTTTTAAATAACTCTGATTGATATAAAACACGCCCGTAAGAATCAATAATTGCCGAAATACCCGTGTTCGCCGAACGAATAACAGGTACACCTTCCTCAATCGCGCGCATTCGCGTTTGCGCTAAATGCTGATAAGGCCCTGGGGAAATACCATACCATGCATCATTAGTCGCGTTCACAATCCATTCCGCGCGCGGCTTTGATGTGCGGTTAACTACAGCATGCGGAAAAATAATTTCATAACATACAAGTGGGCTGACGGGGGGAATATTGGGAATATTCCATGTGGTTACACCTGCGCCATGTCCCATACCTTCAAATTCTGTGACGGGGCCAATGGGGATATATTGTTGAAAGGGAATATATTCTCCAAACGGAACCAAGTGCGATTTATCAAATGTTTCAACCAGATTCATATCGCGGTCATAGGCGATAAGACTGTTATAATATGTTGGAGTATCCGAATTTGGGTTCTGTTCCACGCGCAATGCGCCCGTGAATAAATAGGTGTTTCCTTTGTATTGGTGTAATGTGTCACGCAACATCTGCATAGCATTTTCATCGTAGAAAATGCGGTGATGAAAGGCTGTTTCAGGTAATACCAAAATGCGCGTTGATGCGACATTTTGACTTGTTGTTCCAAAAAATGGATTCATAGCATCCACAGTTTTGACAAAATTTTCGGAATATAAAATAGGATTCCATTTGTCTTCTTGCGGAATATTCGGCGAAATCACGCGCACGGACACGTCATTATGATATGTTGTTGGATTGTTATGAAGACGCGCAGAGCCATAGGCAAAAATTGAAGTGCAGATAATGCATAACAGTACAGAAACTCTTATTTTATCGGGTTTATTTAAATCACCCTTCCATAAGAAGCCTCCCCATGAAGCGATCAAGATCGTCATGAATGATAAACCATAAATACCAATCACGTTTACAGATTGCGCAATCGGCAAATAATCACCCCATACCATACCAAATAAATTCCACGGGAATCCTGTTAAGGCATGGCCACGTATCCATTCAAACAATCCCA
Source organism: Micavibrio sp. (assembly GCA_044238965.1). GTDB lineage: Bacteria > Pseudomonadota > Alphaproteobacteria > Micavibrionales > Micavibrionaceae > Micavibrio_B. The sequence goes on from JBIICJ010000013.1 coordinate 31,190, forward strand.
TCATGGATACAAAAAATAAGAATGATGGTAATGATCGCCCGCGTGCGAAGGTAACAACCAAACCACCCGCAATCATCGGATATAGCGCGAGCAGAGATTGAAGTCCAAGCACGGCAAATGGTAGAGCCCATGCATATGGATTGCCGCCAACAAGCAGCGCATTACCAACCCACCAAATTCCCATGAGGAAATAACCAAGTCCAAATA
>JBIICJ010000124.1:0-8102 GCA_044238965.1 Micavibrio sp.
TAACTTGATCTAACTTATTGCCCTCTAACTCGCTATAAACGCTCAAATCAAAGTCGATAACGGTATCGCTTCCAGCGTTCCAATCGTTCTTTAATTTTCTGTTAAAGTTATCTCTTAAAGCGGTTAACATCGGCAATGCACAACGAGTAGTTAATGCCTTTTCGCCCTCTGCCTGGTTGTTGTATGTTTTATTGTTAGGGTCGTTTAATAGCTGCGATGGCACGCCGTAAATATTGCAAATGGCTCTCATGTCAAAGATTTCCGCATCGAGTATGTCCATATCCACCGGGCTAAGTCCAATCTGTTGGTATCCTATTTCAAACCCGCTCACCGGTATCTTATTTGCGTTCTTGCTGCCCTCGTATTGCTTTAAACGCTCCTTAACTAAGTCAACCTGTGCGGTTAAGTCAACACCGTTAAAGCCTTGGTCTTTCTTTACGAATAACACGCCGGGAGGACCACCATTTTGGTAAGCACTAACAGCATATTCCTTACCTTGGTTACTGCGTGTTAATACCTTTGCAGCCGCTTGTAACGGGCTCAATCCATATAATTGCATCCCGTTGGCATCCCAATCAGGATTAAAAAATTTATCGTGTAATATCTCCGAGCGTGTGAAATTCACTATCTTACCTATCATCAATGCATACCCTACAGCTTCCACCGGGAACGCTGCCATGTTGGTAAGTATCTGCATATATTGCGCCGGCAATACGTGCAAGCTGTTTGGTAATCCCTTATTTACCCCGGCTGTGATAGTCTTACCATAAATGTAATCATTTCCGGTGATTAGCTTGTATGATACTGCAGCTTCAATAAGGTCGCTCCATGTATCTTCGGCATTTGGGTAAATAAGCAAATCACTAATCTTAGTCTGCTTACCAACTAATTCAAGTGCCTTGGTATGTAATGCCTTAACCTGCTTCCAGTCCGTTACCTTATCGGGCTGCGCTGTTTTCTGTCTGTATTCTTTGTACGCTTTCTTGTCGACCACCTTATATTCGTACCATGGTGCTAACTTAGCTTTGTCGGCTATTAGCTTAATACAACTATAAACAATATCATTGCCATTGTAGCCGTCTTTAACCTGCTTGCTGGCATCTACACCCTGCCATGTAACAGTTCCTTGGTTAATTCGTTGTATAGTCGATTCAACCCCGTTGTTAATTGGCATCTTTGCGCCACCTCTTAACCATATCTGAAGTGAATTAAATAAACTCATTTATATAATTTATTTGGTAAAGATACAAATAATTTTAACCAACAATAGGGGAGAATTTGGGTTTATCGTGATAATTGTATATCGCATAACGTAACGCATCGCATCCGTCATCATTGGCTTTAACCGGTTCGTCAATAACTTTATCTTCTTTATCCTTTTTCCACTTGTAAGACTGCAGTTCATTTTGTAGGTTTACGCTTCCGGCGGTAACGTATAAAGGGAACGACTTAACCTTTACAATTCCAGCCCAAACATCTTTATTCGCTGCATGAATGTTTATTCCGGCTCTGTATATCTCTTCAATTGATTTAGGTTCTGCAGCATCCGCATAAATTACTCCCCTGCCAATATCAAAAGTTTTAATCTTAGCCAGTAATTCAGTTAATGTTAAGCCTGACTGATAAATAAGTTCTTGTACATAGTTACACCCCTCGTAATATTCAACTTTTACAAATGCCGCTGGGTGATTATACCCGAAATCTAACCCATAGAATACATCGCCTTTGCCCGGTAATTCATTTACAATCTTCCATTGCGTATAAATCAATTCCTTTGCTGCCCCTCGTTGACCTAATCCGTAAACTTTCCACATAAAGTCATCTGGCAAGTCTTTGTATCCCTCAATATAACCTATCTGCTGTGCGCTTAAATTGGCTAAATTGTTCTTGTAGGTGCTATGTATTAGCTTGTTTTTCTTATCGTCTGCAATGGCATAAACCCAACTAACAAAGTCAGCTGGATTCCAATCTAAAAATATTGTTCCCTTAGTTCTCATGGCTAATTGATCGTACAATATCTTTTTTAGCAAATTAGCCTCGTTTATAAATAAAATATCTCTTCCTGGACCACGTGCTTTGCCCTCATCTTCCAGCCCGAAAAGTTCAATATAGCTGCCATTTGGGAAAGTATAAATGAAATCGGAATAACTGAAATTATTATCATTCCATAAGTTCAACTCATTCATGATAATTTTAAAATCCCTATACGCTCCCCTCTTAATGTGTGGCAATGAATGAGAAACAATGCTAATGCGCTTCATTGGTTCATTGAGCGCAATTAGTATCAGTAGCTGTGTAATTGAGTAGGTTTTCCCGGAACGGCTTCCGCCTTGATTGCAGATTATATTCCATCCTTGTTTATATGCCTTGAAATTAGCATCAAATACCGGAGTTACTTTCATTGGCTATCATTTCGTTTCCTTTCTGTAGTTCATAGCTTATTACCATGCTGGTAGTCGTACCTGAATGTTCTACCTTTTCAGTAGGTTTCCCAAATGCGTGTTCGTGTACGAATTTAATTAATGCCGGTTCTCCTGAATCTAATAACGATTTTAACGATAATTCCAATGAACCATATCTTTCAATTAAAGCCTTTTTAGCCAAATCTGCTGTACCTAATTCTTGTGCTATGGTTTTTCTACCTGCTCCCGGTCTTGCTCCTCCTTTTCCTGCCATAAATTGATTTTTATTGATTATTCAGAACAAAGTTAATTTAAAAAATGCTACCGAAGCATATCCCTCTACTCCGGTAGCCTAAAATCTAAGGTTAACAAAGGTATGGTTTTTAGCATTGCCTGAAAAGGCAAAATGCGTAATATATTTTTCTTTTCTTTTCTTTTCTTTTCTTTAATGCTTAAGGGTTGCTTAAGCCATGTTATAGCCTGGCTTAAGCCATGTTATAGCCTGGCCATAGCCTGGCTTAAGCCATGCCATCAATTAATTGATACTGACGGGTATATGTATTATAATTATATTGTATAGCACCGATAGACCCTAACCATGAGTACCTAACTTTCTGAATATGAACCTCAACGGTATTGGTTTCATAGTCTCTATATACAGTTAATCCGTTATCTGTTTTATTGTTAAAATGTGCTGATCCTGAAATTGAATACATGGTTGGAACTTCATATTTTTTACTTCCTTGTATTTTTTGCAGCTTTGCCGGATGTGCAATAATTATAATATGAATACCTAATTTCATTGCAGCACGTTTAATTTTAGTTAGTGCCTCTGAAATATAATTTGTTTCACTGGTGCCTATTGGTATGTTATGTTCAATGTAATTCCATGGATCAATTAATAAGCCGTTAATGCCTTTTCTTTTAACCAATTCAGCTGTTTTGGCTATTATTCCGTCTATAGTTATATCAGTTTCGGATGTATTGATAAAAAAGAAATTACTTGAAATAAATGGCAGTATTAGGTCTAAATCAAACTCACTTAACCTATTTAATGGGTCTTTTCTGTAATCAAATGCTTTGCCGCCTAATTTTTCAGCCAATTTAGTAGCGTGAAAAGATGCAGGCGTATTTTCAAATGAGCATATAGCCCACTTCCACTGAGAATATAATGCAGTTGAAGCTAAAATATAATCGGTAAATTCACTTTTGCCATGTCCAGGCGCACCCGTTATAGTGGTAAATTGCCCCTCAATTAATTGTAAATGGTCATCTAATCCTTTAATACCTATTTTAGTTCCTTTAGGGTAGCCATTTTTATAAAAATCTAATAAATCATGCTCAATCTTATTGCTGTCAACTACTCCCTCAATAGGTATAGGCTTTGATGTTTCAATTAATTTATTAACGGCTTCTTTACCTAATAATTTTAACACATCGTTAGCATCTTTACAATTTTCTGGATATTCAACATAAAAGCATTTTTCTTTGCCTAACCGCCTAACTAATTCGTCTTTTAGCCTTTTACCTACTTCGTCATTATCTGTTGCAATGATTATTTTTTCTTTGTCTGAAAAGTACTCATAGCAATTATCTAAATATTTTAACCTCATATCTCCTTTAGGAGTAGTGCCATTTGGCACTGATACCACGTTATAAATATTAGATTCATAAAGACTTAAGCAATCAATTTCGCCCTCAACAATAATGCAAGTTTTTTCGTCTTTGATGGCATCTAAATTGTAAAATATCAATTCGCTGTCTTTATGCAATTTAAAGTCCTTTTGAGCCCCTCTAAATTTTATATTGACTAATTCCCCATCTCGGTAATAATTAAAGCAAATTACTGGCGTTTCTGCCTTATTACGTGGCATCCATTCAATGGATTGAGTAATGTTAAATCTAAGTAAGGTATTATTAGATATTCCCCTATTCTCAAACCAGTCAATATATTTCTTTTCTATTTTTTCAAGTCTTTCAATTGGCTTAACTATTGGCTTGTTATCGTCTTCAACTTCTATATTATAAAAATCTGCAATAAACTTTACTGCTTGGTAAAATGTTAGCTTATTAACCGTAACGACTAAATCGAATACATCACCAGACCAGCCGCAACCAAAACATTTCCCTTTTGTATCGTCATGTTTAGGTATCTTAAAAGATGGTGTTTTTTCTGCATGAATAGGGCAACACGCTTCGTTATTCTTTACAGAAGTAAACAAAGATAATATTTCAGCCATTTTAGCCCGTTCTTTAACTTGGTCAATAGTTTCTTGGCTAATCATAATACTACTTCAATTTTGCCGTTATTAATTTGTTTATTGTGCTTCTTTGATGCTCCGTTTTTACCGGCATCAGATAGCCTTTTCTTAGTGGTATTGTATTTCTCCATACTTCGAATAAGCCGCTCACTAAAAAACCTATCTTCATCAACAGTGAATAAATCATAGCATTTAATAACGGTGTCAACCTTTTCTTTGCTAATATTTAAACTAAATGCAATGTCATCAATAGTATCAATGTGAAGTTTATATTCAGGTGTTTCCCTCAACATTTCAATTAAGCACCAATAAAGCCCATACCCCTCCAAACCTAACTGCCTACGAAGTTTAATAATTTTAACATCATTCCTGGCATTACTATCGTGCGAAAAGTAGTAAGATTCTTTTTCCATAAAACTAAAAACCCCTTAGATTGCGGCTAAGGGGTATGTTTAATAAATGAATATTAAACAATAAATTCGTAAATATACCGCAATTACATTTACGAATTGATTAATGCGAAATTACTAAAATAATTTCATTTGATTTATAATTGTATTTGCATAAGTGTATTTATCATTGTTTATATTAACTCCACACATTTCAATACAATTTGAACATTTACCAAAATACGTTTTTTTATTATACTTGCTAATTAAACAATTTTTTCCTAAAAATTTAGATTTATGTACGTTTATTATTTCTTCTTTTACATATTGGTTATTTTTATTTACTCTTAACACTGTATCAATTATATCTTCATTTTTAAATAAAGATTTTTGTATTAATGAAAGTTCAAATCCTTTACTATTATTTAAATTAAAATCACATGATACTATTCTAAGAATTGATTTACAATATGGTTTTATTCTTTCATATTCATTTAAACATTTATTTAATAAATCAATATTATCAAGTGCAGATACAGATGTATTTATACAAATATTTAATTTACTTAATTTTTCTAATTGATTATTATTTAAAAGTTCCCAATGTTTAGTAATTATAACAATTTGCTTATTTGATTTTTTTATAATATCTATAATATTAAAAGTATGTTCCCAGTTTTCAGATGGATCTCCACTTGTACCTATTCTTATAAATGGTAATTTTATATTATTAATTTGTCTTATTATATCCCTTTCATGCTTTTTATTAATAAAATATCTTAATACTGTTTTGCTAAAATCATAACCATATAATTTAGCAGATTTAGCAGCATAACAATCGTTATAACAACCGTTTTTGTTATTTTTTAATCCACTTGAACATCCAATCGTGGTATCCAGTGAATAGATACCACGATCATTTTTTGTTAATGAAATTTTATTAGAATATTCTCTTATCATAATCTTCCAATATTAATATGTCTATCTTTTATTTTAGTCATATCACCTTTATAAAATATAAGTATTTTTTGTTCACGTTTTGGAAATTTACGATAATGTAATGTTCTTTTGGCATGAGCTAATCTTGTAAACTCGCATTCCAAATAAACTATTTTATTATAAATATGCAATCCTTGTTCTTTAAAAAATATTTCATGTTCTGCCTCGCATCCATAATAAGCACCATTTTTATCACGACTATCGCCTGTCATTACAACAAAAAAACAATTATCATTTAAGGCTTCAATTGCATTTTTGTAACCTTGAAATAATGTATCTCTAAATTCATCATAAGTCGGGATTGCGTTTAATTCCCCAACAGGTGGCTTACCATCATAATCCAAATAATCTTCAACTTGGTAATATGGTGGGCAAGTAAAAACAAGATCATATTTTTGTTTAGGATGAAATTTTGAACTATCAGATTTAATCCATTTAACATTAACAAAGTCTTTGCAAATTGAATTGTTTGCATCGCATTGGTTTTGCCTTATTTCAGATGATGTATATTCGTAACCACAATCACCAGTAACAAAACCAAATTGAACCCCTCCACCAAATGGATTATAAACTCTGCATCCATCTTTTGGCATAAAAAACCTTAGTATAACCTCACATGCAACCGGATCTAAAACAGAAACATTTCCATTAAATGACTTACCCTTATTATTAATTATTTTACCGTTTTCAATTGTTTGTGAAGCTAAAACAACATTAGACATACCATTATCCCCCATCCATGCTCCTTCACGTGAAGCATATTTAGGGTTTAATATATTATGCTTTTTACCTGCTGCTTCTATTTTTTCATTCCATTCTTTTTTCATTTTTAGCCAATCTCCTTTAGTTGAATTCCACACATTGGTCATCGTAGCATGTGCAAGTCTTTTCATTCTTACTTGCTCTAATTTACCATAAACCATATATGAATAACCGCTAAGGTTTAAATATTCTTTAAATCCAATAGCTTCAAATACTTTAGGACATTCTAAATCATGTTTTTGTGAAACCGTCATTACCATAGGATAACCGTATGTATTTTGTTTTATTATATGATTAACCATTTCAGAGTAAATCTTTTTATCTTTTTTATCTAAAGACATTGCAGATTGTAATAAACAAAATTCTTCTGCTTCATGGTTTATTTGATACGTAAAAAAACCACTAAATTCATCATTTATTTTTAAAATAATTGCAGAATGTATTTGCATATTTTTACGTGCCGCCCTATAAGCAACTTTATCTTCTAATGCTAATTTTGCAACATCTAATTCATAACCAGAGCCAATAACAGATTCTACATTAATAAATTCTAATTTGTCTTCAAGCAATTTTAATTGTTTCATTTTTTTGGTTTATAATTTAAAATAAAAAACCTTAAAGAAGTTTGGGCTGCCACCCTCCCCCCTTTAAGGTAAATAAGTTTTAATTAATAAGCATTGGCAGATGCTTTATACAAACGTACTATAAATTTATCACATACTCAAAGAATCCTAAAAACTCCTCTGGATTATGTACAATCACATACAACGCCCCGGATGCTGTTACTTTGCGCTCGTAATCTTTTTGGTCTTCGCTTTGCCTGTCCCTAATCTTAATCTCAATATAAACAGGTATTGGGAACTGATGTTTTGGGTTGCAAATATGCCCTTTAATATCGGATGTTCCTTTTGTTCCCGTACCCTTTCGCCACTCAATACCGCCGTCTAAATGCTCTAATTTACCGCTCATAATATTGAACTTGGGTATCTTTTTACGAGTCGGTACGCCCATGTTTGCGGTGCGCTCGGCAAAGTGTCCTAACCAATTAAGGTAGTTAGTAACAAAGGTTGTGAGGCCTCCAGAAGTCTTGTATCTTGGTAATTTAGGCGGTGCATAATGCCCATCCTGGTAAGCCTGTGGGTATTTGTTCCTGAAATTATGCTCGTGCGCTTGTTGGTATAGTTGCTTAAAGTTCATAACGCTTTGATCTTTTCTTTTACCTGGTTATAGAATTCAAACTGCTTACATTTGGTAGCATCACGCTGCATCAACTCTATATGAGCATAACA
>JBIICJ010000014.1:0-31226 GCA_044238965.1 Micavibrio sp.
GATGATACAGATAATATTGGGCGTGAATTTTCAAAAATGAGGCATATCATTTCAAAAATACCAATTATTATTTTTAATGGATCTTCTGAACATTCAATAACAATATTGACTATTGAAGAAGGCGCTACGGATATTATTAGCCAGGAGCAAATAGATATAGATCCAAATCGATTAATACAATCAATAGAACACTCTTTAATTCGCAGTAAAATAGTTCAGAATGAAGATAGAAAAAATATAGAAAAAATGAAAAAGATGAAAGACATGCAGAGAAAAAACGCAATTATAGCTAACGATATGCGGGTTATATCCTTAAAAAAATCGCGTGATATCAATATATCTTTGCATAAAAACTATGAGGATATTTTTAAAAGAAATGAACAAAAAACTATTCAGGAATTAAAAGACAAAGATCAACTAATTGCTTGGTTATGTGGAAGTTACTCTGTAAATCAATAAAGAATTTATAAATAATATAAACAGAATTGGATATTGTTATGAAGATTAAAGATGTTATGAGTACGAATGTTGAAATTGGGAATCCCAATACACCTTTGTATGAAATCGCACAAAAAATGGAAAAAAGTGATTGTGGTTCGGTGATTATTGTCCACGATGATCGTCTTGTGGGCATGATTACTGACCGGGATATTGCAATCCGTTGTGTCGCAAAATCACATGATCCATCAGATACGATTGCAGAGCAAGTTATGACACCAGAAATATTATATTGTTTTGATACTGATCTTGCTGATGATGTAACACGTAATATGGGGGAAAATAAAGTTCGTCGATTGCCTGTATTGGATAAAGATAAAAGATTAGTTGGCATCGTATCCTTAGGTGATTTAGCTTCACATTCAAATCATAAATTATGTGGTGAAACATTGGGACAAATCTGCGCATAAAAGATTATCAGAATAAAAAATATCTAATATTCAGAATTATTGTATATCAATAAAAACCTATCTTAATACATCAATAACTGTTATAAGAGCGGCATATGCAAAGTTTAAAAAATACAATCTTAGTAGTTGATACAGAGATTCAAACCTATAAAATTTTAGATATTATACTTGATAAAAAAGATTTTGATGTCATTGAATGTCACTCTGGTAAGCAAGCCATTCGCTTGTGTGTATCAGTAAAGCCAAACATTATACTATTGAATCTGGATATGCCTGATATGGATGGTAAAGATATAATTGCTAGTATACGTGAATGGTCACAGGTTCCTTTTATTATTATCTCAGCGCATCATAGTAATGAAGATATTATAAATGGCTTAAACATGGGCGCCGATGATTACGTTATCAAACCATTTAATGTTGATGTATTGCGTGCTCGTGTAAACGCGTCACTTCGGAAATCTACCATACAGGAAGAAGGGCAACCGGAACTGACGAATGGGCCTTTACGAATTGATCTGGTCCGTCACAAGGTATTTTTACATGAAGAGCTGATATCCTTTACGCCAAAAGAATATAATTTACTCCGCTATTTTATAACTAACTCTGGTAAAATGTTAACTCACAGAGATATTTTATTAAATGTATGGGGAGCAGGACATAGTGACGATACACAGTATTTACGAGTCTTCGTTGGGCAATTACGAGAAAAAATTGAAATTGATCCAGCCAATCCAAAAATTATTACTACGGAATTAGGAATTGGTTACAGAATGGAGTTACTATCACAGCAACTACCTTCAGAATCTCAGGGTGAGCTTAATATTTAGGAAACAAATGATTTTATTTAAAAAATATAATTCTTTTTATGTTATTCTGATACTATCCTTATTGTTATTTTGCTCGATTGCCAATGCAGAAATTGAGCAAGTGCAACAAAAATCACTGCCAAATAGTATAGCTAAAAGTTCACAAAAAGATTTGGTGACATTGATTATAGAGAATGATTCAATTGGTGGGGGTACAGATAATAATTATACCAGTGGTGTTGCTTTGCACTTTATTCATAGTGATGCAAAATTTCCGCGCATTGCTCATAAAATTGATAAGCTCATTCCTAGTTTTGAAATAAATAGCACGTCAAATATATATTATACTTTTGGTCAAAATATTTATACACCACGGGATACGCAAAATACGCAGGTAGATTTAAATGATCGTCCATGGGCTGGATACTTATATGGATCTTTAGGTATGATGACATTAACTGGCAATCATAGCGATGAAGTTGAGGCAACAATTGGGGTGATAGGGCCTGCGTCATTGGCAGAGCACACACAAAAATTTGTTCATAAATATATCACTGACAGTGATGAACCTATGGGGTGGGATAACCAATTAAAAAATGAGCCCGTATTTTCTTTGGCATGGCAGCGAAGTTGGCCACGTTATATTAGTGGTGAATTGGCTGATGGATTTTGGTCTATAAAGCCACACACAGGTTTAACGGTTGGAACTTTGCGGAGTTATGCGGCGGCAGGGGCATCAATTAGTCTTCGTCCTTCGGATGATAAATGGCAAGATAATCCAATTCGCGTGCGGCCAACAATGCCAGGTACTGGTTTATTTGAAACTGATAATGATAATCTGAATTGGAATTTATTCGCAGGGATTGAAGGGCGCGCTGTTGCAAATGATGTATTTTTAGATGGAAATAATTTTACCACCAGTTATAGCGTGGATAAGAAGCCATTTGTCGCGGATGCTTCTGCTGGCATTTCGTTTACTTTATTTGAAACTAGAATGAGTTATACATTAGTCTATCGTACAAAGGAATTTGAGACCCAAGACAGTCCAGAGGTATTCGGTACATTCAGTGTGGGTATGAAATTTTAACGACATGAATATTATCATAAAAAGGACATTCTGATCGAAAACCAGAATGTCCTTTTTAAATAGTTTAAAAAATATTATGCGCCAGTAATGTCGAATCGATCGGCATTCATTACTTTTGTCCATGCGTTTACAAAATCATGAACAAATTTTTCTTTGTTATCATCTTGTGCATAGATTTCGGCATAAGAACGAAGAACTGAATTCGACCCGAATACTAAATCAACGCGCGTTGCAGTCCATTTAACTGCCGATGTTTTACGATCACAAATCTCGTAAAGATTTTGTCCCTTTGGTTTCCATGTGTAATTCATGTCCGTAAGGTTTGTAAAAAAGTCATTTGTTAAAGCGCCAACACGATCTGTGAATACGCCGTGGTTTGTATTGCCATGGTTTGTTCCTAGAACGCGCATACCACCAATTAGAACAACCATTTCATGGGCTGTTAATCCCATCAATTGAGTACGATCTAATAAAAGTTCTTCAGGGCTAACTGAATAATCTTTTTTAACCCAGTTGCGATATCCATCATGGATGGGTTCAAGAGGAGCAAAGGAGTGAGCATCCGTCATTTCAACTGTAGCATCACCACGCCCCGTTGCAAACGGAACGGTAATATCAAACCCAGCTGCTTTGGCGGCCATCTCAACACCAATATTACCAGCAAGCACAATCACATCGGCAATGCTGGCACCTGTTTGCGCAGCAATCGGCTCGAGTACTGCGAGTACTTTTGCAAGGCGGGTTGGTTCATTTCCTTCCCAATCTTTTTGCGGAGCGAGGCGAATACGTGCCCCATTTGCGCCACCACGCATGTCAGATCCGCGGAATGTGCGTGCACTATCCCATGCGGTGGTTACCATGTCGCTGATGCTCAAACCACTATTTGAAATTAATGTTTTAACAGCTGAAATATCATAATCTTTGCGTCCAGCTGGAACAGGATCTTGCCAAATTAAATCTTCCTGTGGAATTTCAGGTCCGATATAACGGACTTTGGGTCCCATATCACGGTGCGTTAGTTTGAACCATGCACGTGCAAAGACTTTGGAAAAATATTCTGGATCTTTATAGAATCGTTCTGAAATCTGTCTATAGATCGGATCCTTGATCATCGCTATATCAGCATCCGTCATAATTGGATTACGGCGAATGGATGGGTCTTGCGCATCAACAGGTTTATCTTCTTCTTTAATATTAATTGGCTCCCACTGCCATGCGCCTGCGGGTGATTTTTTCAACTCCCAATCATAAGTAAAGAGAAGATAGAAATAACCATTATCCCATTTGGTTGGATTGGTTGTCCATGCACCTTCGAGGCCACTGGTAATCGTATCACGACCACAACCTGTGCCATTTTTATTGTGCCAACCTAATCCTTGCTCTTCGATAGAGGCGGCCTCTGGTTCGGGGCCAATCAAACTCGCATCACCATTACCATGACATTTTCCAACCGTGTGACCACCCGCGGCCAAGGCAACTGTTTCTTCATCATCCATTGCCATACGTGCAAAAGTAAGGCGAACATCATGCGCTGTTTTTAATGGATCGGGATTTCCATTTACACCTTGTGGGTTCACGTAAATCAAACCCATTTGAACGGCGGCCAGAGGATTTTCTAATGATTGACGATCATCACCATCATAACGCGTTGACCCTAACCATTCTTTTTCTGATCCCCAATAAACATCTTTTTCAGGGTGCCATATATCTTCGCGGCCAAAGGCAAACCCGTATGTTTTTAAGCCCATTGATTCATAGGCAACATTACCTGCCAAAATAATTAAATCGGCCCAGCTAATTTTATTGCCATACTTCTTTTTAATCGGCCATAAAAGGCGGCGTGCTTTATCAAGGTTTGCGTTATCGGGCCATGAATTTAAAGGTGCGAAGCGTTGATTACCTGTCCCGCCACCACCGCGACCATCCGAAATACGGTACGATCCCGCAGCGTGCCACGCCATACGGATCATTAATCCGCCATAATGTCCCCAATCGGCTGGCCACCATTCTTGGCTGTCAGTCATTAATGCATGGAGATCTTTTTTGAGTGAAACAACATCAAGTTTTTTGACTTCTTCGCGATAGTTAAATTTTTCGCCCATCGGATTTGTTTTGCTGTCATGTTGGTGCAAGATATCGAGATTGAGAGATTTAGGCCACCACTCCATATTGTTGGTTTCAACTTTTGTATTTGCGCCATGCATAACAGGGCATTTCCCACTTGTTGCATTATTATTTTTCATGTGATCTCCGTTTGTATTGCGGTTAATAAATAGGTTGCACTAACTTAGTGATCGATAATCCAAATTCATCCCCCCGTCCAGATGAAACGATAAATATTCACTGATTTATGTGATTAATTCAGAAAGCGGAGTAAAAATAACTAGTTATTGGAAATCAGAGTGAGCAATTTGATTAACAACAATGCCCACATTCATCTTACTAAATTTCCTCATTTGGTCATTTCAAAAATATTTAGCATGCCATTCCAGATGATCATTGATGAAAGATTGAATAAAGAAATAGCTGTGATCATACCCATCATGCATGCGAAGGGTGAGGGATTGTCCCGCTTTTTCACATGCGTCTTTAAATAAATGCGGTTTTAAATTTTTCTCTAAAAATTGATCGGCTGTTCCTTGGTCAATCAAAATCGGCATATTTGTTTTTGCGTGTAGTGATGTTGCCACCAATTCGCATGCATCATGTTGCTTCCATATATTTTCATCGTTACCTAAATAACTCGTCAATGCTCTTTGTCCCCATGCAACTGATGTGGGATGAACAATTGGGGCAAAGGCCGAACATGATCGAAATAAGTTTGGATGGCGGAAATAGAAAATCAATGCGCCGTGACCGCCCATGGAATGCCCCATGATGGATTTGCGCGCGCTATCCAAACCAAATTCGGTTTCTACAAACGGCAATAATTCGCGAATGATATATGATTCCATTCGGAAATTTTTATCCCATGGTGATTGCGTGGCATCAACATAAAACCCCGCGCCTTGGCCTAAATCATATGATTCATCATCGGGGATATCGGTGCCGCGTGGTGATGTATCGGGGGCGAGAATGGCAATACCTAACTCTGCCGCTTTTTGATAAGCATGGGCCTTGGTGGTAAAATTATCTTCGGTGCATGTCAGGCCAGATAAATAAATAATATATGGAATTTTACCCTGAACATTTGGCGGTAAAAATAATGAAAACCGCATCGGCGTTTTTGTTTCAACACTTTGGTGAACATAATATCCAACTGTTCCGCCAAAACATTTATGTGATTTGTCTGCGTTGATCATGGTTAATACTTTATCACACTGCGGATTGATTTACCTTCATGACCTAAAATAGCAGGGAAGGCACCTTCGGGATCATCGTCTTTGGGGCCTTCAAGATCCACCATTTCAATTTCGTGTGGCGCGCCAGCTTTGATCGCGATTGCGGCTTTTGCTTTCATATTAAGATTTCCAATGGTTAAAATATGAGCCGTATATTAAGGAGTATAGGTGCAAAAGCAATTATAACGTAGGAATACACACAACCAAGAGTTGTAATTATGTATAATTGGTCCTGTGGAAAAGTTCGGTCGAAAAAAGTGGACATAATTATTTGAAATGGAGTATTGTCCCCCTATGACCGAACAAACTGAAAAAGATAAAAAATTCAATCTTGAAGATTGGGTGACGAACCGCGCGGCAAACCAAGCTCCTGCGGAACGTGAGGATAAACAAATCAATGCGTATCAAGCACCGCGAACCGTTTCGGGTGTGATTACGATGACAGGGAATGGCGCCGCCACCGCACAGGTCGTCCGCACGCCGTCACAAGATGCTAATGGCGCCGCTGAACAAAATGATACGATGCGTTCTGCGTCCTCAAACACAAAGCCAGTGGTTGAACCATTGCGTTTTGCCTCCGCTCTGGGCACCGCGTCACAACAAATTCAAATTGTACGTTTGCTGCAAGATTTGGGCGATCGTTTGCGTGCATCAGAAAAAGAGCGTGAAATTTTATGGCGTGAATTGGAATCAACACGCAAATTGATCGGCGATATTGATGGCAAAGCAGAGAAGGTTGAAAAAGCCTATCTCACACTTGAGAACAAAGTATCATCACAACCTGACCATAAAAATGATATCGAAACACAGAAAAAATCACTTGATGATGTGATGGCGGAGCAGAAAAAATTGCTCGATAAAATTTCATCATTGGAAACAA
Source organism: Micavibrio sp. (assembly GCA_044238965.1). Classification (GTDB taxonomy): domain Bacteria; phylum Pseudomonadota; class Alphaproteobacteria; order Micavibrionales; family Micavibrionaceae; genus Micavibrio_B. The sequence goes on from JBIICJ010000014.1 coordinate 7,026, forward strand.
CAGCGGGAAGCACTGTTGTACGTGTCGAAGATGTGTTGACCGAAAACCATAAATTGGCAAAACGTTTAGACCAAGTGGCGCAAGATAAAATCCGCCTGCAACGCAAGATGGATATTATGGAGGAAACATTAACGCAAACCCAAGATGCGTTAAAAGCAAAAGCATTGGTATTATTGACTGACCAAGCCTTGGCACAACGCACAGCCTTGCCACAGGTGCAAGCCTTTACTGACCAAGACAAAGAGCGTTTGGCATTCCTGCAACAACAAAATACCCAAAATATTAATCAACAAGCGGCGCAAATTGCGGCGCATACAGCAGGCAAATCTGTTCCGAATTCTACTTCTGACGATTCATCATCTATGGTATGGTGGAAACAAGGAGCAGATATGTTCGGCAATAATGCAAATACATGGCGCAAAGTGGCAACCGTTGGGTTAATCGCTCTTGGGATTGCTGGCGGTTTTGCATTGTCAAAATTAACGCCAACGCCAGTGCAATCAAATGCAGAACAAGTAGGCGACGTTGTGCCAGCAGCAGGTGAAAAATCCCAAGAGGAATTGATGGCAGATATCGCCACCATGGCAAACCAGATCGAACCTGCGGCAACTTCTTCTGATCAGCAGGATGCTAATATGGCCTCCTCATTTACGTCACCTGAAACAATGGACAAAATTCGCGCGAGCGAAGAGTCAGCATTAAAGAATTTTGAATCGAAAATGCCAGCGGGCGATGTATCAGCACGCATCGTCACCGATAAAAACTTAACAGGTAATGCCAAGGAATTGGAAACAAAAGCTTTGGCAGGTGATGCCAATGCACAACATGATTTGGCGGCGTTATATTCTGCTGGTCATGCTGGCGTGACAGCTGATTATAAACGTGCAGTTGCATGGTTTACCGAGGCCGCACATAACGAAATGCCAAACGCGCAATATAATTTGGGCGTATTAAAGCAACAAGGTTTGGGCACAGCGCAAGATACCAAAGGCGCGATGGATTTATATCGTCTGGCGGCAATGCATAATCATCCTGAGGCACAATATAATTTAGGTATCGCCTCGATCGAAGGTATCGGCGCTGAATATGATCCGTCAATCGCAGCGTATTATTTCGAACGCGCGGCGGCCAATGGCATTGTTGAGGCGGCATATAATATGGGCCTTATTCAAGAAAATGGATTGCTTGGCGACTCGCAACCTGATGAAGCTGTGTTCTGGTATAAATTGGGTGCGGACAAAGGTCATGCGGAATCACAAAAAGCATTAACTCAATTGAAAACTCAATTGGCAATGAAAGATGAAGATGTCACGCGTATTTTCAATCGTATTCAGGCGTTGCGTCCGAATGCTTTGGGGAACGGCGCTGGCGCGGCGAATGCATCGGCATCAAATGAAGTTACACCTGCGGCGACAAATGATAACAAAACATTTATTGATAATATGAAATCAATGTTTTAAGAAGGCTTACGCGCCTAAACAGAATGTCGAAATTCCCCACATGTTGGGGAATTTTTTTTGGAATGATGTAAGCGCGTTTTGCGCATCATTTGTTGTCTCAAACAAAGCAAAAAATGCCGAACCACTTCCTGTCATACGCGTAAAAAGCGCGCGTTTTTGTGATGATAAATATTTTATCATGTCAGCCAATTGAGGTGATAATTGAAATGCAGGGTTTTCTAAATCATTTTGCGTTGATGTTTTTAAAAAATTAGTCAGGTCATGCGCATCATAAAAATATTCAGGTACTGTGACAGGCGCGGAATAAGCGCCAGATAATCGCGCATAAATATCACCTGTTGGATGGGTGATATGGGGCCAAATTATTACCATCGGAATGGTGGGGAATGTGGGGGCGGGAGTGCAATCGCCGCCGCGTCCACGCATAATAGTGGGTGATTGGTGAAAGCATACGGGTACATCGCTCCCGATACTGAGCGCCATATCCATGATGTCATTATAATCAATTTGTAATTGGAAATGGTCGATTAAACCATGCAACACACTGGCGGCGTTGGATGATCCGCCGCCTAAACCCGCACCCGCGGGAATATTTTTCGTGATGTGAATGTGACATGGTAAATCACGCCCCGTATATAATTCCAATCCACGCCAAGCTTTTTTGATGGCGTTATTTTGATCATTGGGAATTACATGCGCGAATGCGCCATCTTTCGAAAAAATTGGCGTACTGGATTGTGAAATTGATATTTCATCACCATAATGAGCAAAGGCGACAAGAGAATCTAAATCATGATACCCATCATCACGTTTGCCTATCACGTGTAAATATAAATTTATTTTGGCGGGCGACGTGATCACCGTACGTTGTGTAGATATAATTGCTGTCATTATTGATTTGATGAAGTTGTGAGGGGGATAATCGGCATTAATTTTGCCTCAGGTTCAATTAATCCATTTTCAATTTTTTGTGGAATTGATTCCATTTGTTCGGCGTCTGGGTTTAGGCTTAATGCACGTTTCCATTGGAATATAGCTTCGTTTTTACGCCCTATCTTCCAATAGGCATCACCCAAATGATCATTAATTGTGGGGTCATTTGGCATTAATGCTACCGCTTGTTCTAAATATTTTACAGCGCGCGGATAATCTTTCATGCGGTAATATACCCACCCCAATGAATCAACGATATATCCATCTGTTGGTAATATTTTTATAGCACGCTTTATCATATCAACAGCCTGATTTAAATGCAGGCCTTGATCTGCCCATGAATAGGCCAAATAATTTAATATATAAGGATGATCAGGTTCAAAGGCGAGTGCGGCCTTTAGATCTGCTTCGGCTTTGTCCCATTTTTTTAAACGTTCTAATACTATGCCGCGTGCATATAATAATTGCCAATATTGCTTGGGAATAGGCTCGCCAATCATTGTTGCGGCGGTATTATATTCTTTTAACGCCTGATCAAATTTTTCATGATAGCGATAAATATCGCCAATTTGAATTTGTGCATCAATATTTTTTGTTTGGCTGACGAGTTGCTTTAAAACCCGAATTGCTGCCTCATCTTTTCCTGATTTTTCTAATAATTCTGCGATTTGACGTTGAATTTTAATGTCTAAATCGGGCTTTCCAGCAGTATCAATTTTTTGATAAAGGCTGATGGCATCATCGACGCGTCCCATTTCAGATGACATTTGCGCCAATAAAATTTTAGAATCAATATGTGATGGGTTTAGGTATAGCGCCATATGCGCAAATAAACGCGCGCTATCACCGTAACTAGAATAGAGCATACTGCCCATATCAAATAGAGCTTGGGCCAATCCTTCGCGCGGGGATGTAATAGGCGTTAATGTTAATGGTTGTAATGAATTATCATTTTTAAATTGCGCTAATTTATCATGAATGCGACGTGCATCAGATTTTAAATCATGGCTGGTGAATATATCTTCGAGTTTTTTGAGAAGATCATTTGATAAACCCATTCCCACGAAATCATTTTTGGCAAGTGGAATTAACGATGCACGATCATTCAAATAATCGGCAATTAAAATCGCATGATATAAATGTACAGGATTGCGGTTAAGGCCAGAAATATTGGTCTCTTTCTTCATCGCATTTGCCCACCCGGTAATAAGGGGGGTGATAAACTCACTGATGCCATCTTGGGGAATGCCGCGCGCCTGGGCGAGTGTTTTATCGGCGTTACCGTCTTTAAAACTTTCAAGTGTAAGTAAAATATAAGCGAGCGATCCCTGATCATTCAATGCCACTAATTTTTTGGCGGCATTCATTGCATCGGCGTAACGACCAGACCCCATAGCAAGGATCATTGATTTGCGTTGGAAATCAACATTGTCGGGCGATTCATCTAAAATATCATTCACAAATTTATTGGCAGCGTTCCAATCACCATTATTTTGCGCAAAACGTGAGGCAAGATAACTGCCTGTAACGGTTTGCTCAGGCCTGATTAATTCTTGGGGAAGATAGACTGAAATATCGTGACTATCATGCGGCATGATATTGTCTTGCACCCATGTTTTCAAATTATCCCATGACGAAGTTATTTGTCCCTGATCACATGAGGTGAGGGAGAGAATTGAGCAGCCTAAGAGAAGAAAACGTGAAACGGTCATGTCGCCTATTGTGCCGTCTATTTACCCGAAGTCAAAGGGTTTTATATGTATTTCAGATTGTTTATTTACATCCCCGTATAATTGGGGCCGCCACCACCTTGGGGCGTTACCCAATCAATATTCTGTGATGGGTCTTTGATATCGCATGTTTTACAATGAACGCAATTTTGCGCATTAATCTGAAATTTTTTCTGACCATTATCATCAATCACTTCATACACGCCTGCGGGACAATAATATTGCGCGGGTTCGCCGTAAAGCGGTAGGTTTTTCGCAATTGGAATGGTTGGATCTTTTAATTTTAAATGCGCAGGTTGATCTTCTTCGTGGTTTGTATTCGATAAAAAGACACTGGAAAGGCGATCAAACGTTAATACGCCATCAGGTTTCGGATAGTGAATCGGCGTGACATCGGCGAGTGGTTTTAATTGCGCGTAATCAGGTTTGTGGCGCAGAGTATATGGCAACATCCATCCGCCCAATGTTTGAAATGCGCCATGAATCATGCCAGCCCATAATCCCCAATGGAATGCAGGGCGAATATTCCGCACACGATAAAGTTCATCATATAACCATGATGATTTAAATTTATGCGCAAATGTATCGGCTTCGGTTTTATTTTTTTGTAAGGCATCAATCACAGTCTCGGCCGCCATCATGCCTGATTTAATCGCGGCATGGTTGCCTTTGATTTTTGGTACGTTTAAAAATCCTGCGGTATCACCTGTGATCACGCCGCCCGCGAATGATAATTTTGGTAATGATTGCAATCCGCCTTCGACCAATGCGCGTGCGCCATATGAAATGCGTTTGCCGCCTTTTAAATATTTGGCAATGTCAGGGTGGGTTTTATATCGTTGCATTTCTTCAAAAGGGGAGAGGGTTGGGTTTTGGTAATCTAAACCCACAACAAAGCCAATGGATATAAGGTTATTCGCCATATGATACATCCATGAACCGCCATATGTTTTTGTATCCATCGGCCATCCGACGGTGTGAATGATTAAACCTTCGCTGTGCATCGCGGGATCAATTTGCCAAATTTCTTTGACGCCAAGCCCATAGGTTTGCGGATCGGAATCTTTTCGCAAATCAAATTTTTTAATCAGTTGTTTGGTGAGTGATCCATGACAACCTTCGGCAAAAATTGTTTGGCGCGCGTGTAATTCTAAACCTGCCTCGAAACGGTCTGTGCGCTCACCTTGTTTGTTGATGCCCATGTCACCTGTGGCAACACCTTTGACCGACCCATCATCATTGTACAAAATTTCGGCGGCGGCAAAGCCTGCATAAATTTCAACGCCCAATTGTTCGGCCTGTGATGCCATCCATTGTGTGAGTGCACCGAGTGAGATGATATAATTTCCATGGTTATGCATTTGCGGCGGTGTTGGCAAACGAAATGATTTTGTTTTTGTGAGGAATAAAAATTTATCCTCCCGCGCTGGTGTATTGATCGGCGCACCACGGTCTTTCCAATCGGGAATTAATTCAGATAATGATTTTGTTTCAAACACTGCGCCCGACAAAGAATGTGATCCAATTGCCGCGCCTTTTTCCAGAACGCAAACGGATAAATTCGCATCCAACTGCTTTAACCGAATGGCGGCGGATAATCCCGCAGGACCACCACCAACAATAACAACGTCATAGGGCATTGAGGCGCGATCGTCACGAATGATGGCATCACGTGGATAAGTTGGCTCGGTCATGATTGATGTCCTTGGCGTTTCGATAGTTTCCGTTCTAGGGTATCAGTCAGATGTTAACGAAATCTAACCTTGAAAATTATGACCTTGCGGCGGTTTTGGAATGGTATGTCCAAAACGGCATTGATGGCGCGTGGTTAGAAGAACCGCAGGATCGGATGAAGCCGTCATTGGTGGTGGCACCTGTGGTTACGATTGTACCATCTACGCCAGAAATGGCTGCGCCCGCACAACCAAAACAATCTGCCGTACCGCCACCGCAACCAATCATGCCTGTGCCAACCGCATCGGGGGCGGAATTAAAAGAGGCGATTGATCGTGCTAAGACCGCGCAAAATCTAGCGGAATTAAAACAAGCCATTCAGGATTATCCATATTTGACCATTAAATCGACCGCAACTCAAATTGTATTTGGCGATGGTAACCCGCAATCACATTTGATGATTATCGGTGATGCGCCCGCCAGTGACGATGACCGTTCAGGCATCGCCTTTGCGGGTGAGGTGGGAGATTTACTCAATAAAATGATGAATGCTATCGGGCGTACGCGGGACAATGCTGACCCTGCGCAATCATTTTATGTGACTAATATTTTGAACTGGCGCCCGCCTGGCAACCGCACGCCCACGCAATTTGAAATTGATTTGTCCATGCCGTTTTTAAAACGCCATATTGAATTGGTTTCACCACGCGCGATTTTATTGACGGGGAATGTGGCAACCAAAGCATTGTTGGGCACAGGGGAATCCATTACCAAAATTCGCGGAAAATGGAGGGATTATGAGTGTACAAGCGGGAAAACCATCAAGGTTATGCCTAGCTTCCACCCATCTTATTTATTGAAATCTCCGACGCAGAAAAAGGCATCATGGGATGATTTGCAAATCTTACGGGATTTTTTAGCGGAATAAGCCCGTTAATAACCACTTCACCATCCTTTGATACAATAAACTCATGAATCTGGTGGGGATATCGCATTCATATAGTATAAGTCAGAGCCAAACGTCACGATCATTGCCGATCGGGGCGGTTCCATCGCCTGCAGGGTTTAATTCATTGATTGATGAAGTTTCAACGAACGCAAATGAATCTAACAGAACAGATAGTACCAAGAAGAAGTTCAGAAAAAGCTTTAAGTCCGTGAAGCAGATGGCGCAATATATATTGATAATGATCCAAAAATACAATGATATCAAGGCACAAGCACCACAAGGTAAAGTAAATTTTGAAAAACAAAAAGAGCTTATGGCTGTCTTGGATGAAATTGAGGATATAGGCAAAGGCGATCGTCCGCCCGTGTCGAATGAGTCCATTTCGATGATTGTTTAGTGATTTTGAATATTGCGCGCCTCATATTACTTAACATCTAAGTATTCATGTAAATGATTAGTTTATTCTAAGTATTTCAAATATACAATTTTCTATTTTTTACAGTAAAAAATAATACTTAAGTAATTCCCAAGTAAACTTCGTTAAAAAAGATGAATATGCACAGGCTATGTATTCGTAATATCTATTAAATACATGCAAAATCAAGGGATTAGCCTATCCCATATTCATTAATTTGTTATGGTTTCTTGATTTTGCTGGACTTTTCCACAAAAACCACCTACATAGTCCCCGCGATGTTTAAAAAACATAAAAAACTTGTCGTGTGCGGAGCCTTATTGGGTGTGGTGGCTCTGATGATTATGATGATGGTATTTGGCGGATCGTCAAATGCATCACGCGATTCCTATGAATCGATCGACACGGCTCAATCATCTTTAAACGATAACCATAAAACGCGTCCGACATTGCGGTCGGCAATTGTGCGTGTGGCATCTATGCGCTCAAAATCAGAAGAAGCCATCAAAGACCAATCCTTTGATGATGGCGAAGGTTCCTATAAGGGGTCATACGCTTATGCGACCCTCAACAAAGTCATAAATGCCGAAATCAAACAAGGCCGCCCGACCTATGCATTACGTCTATTATCCAAAGACCCTGCGGCCGACAAATTATCCGATGCCGAATATGACCGTTTGCGGGCCTCCATTGCCCGATCATATTTAATCGAAGGTCGTTTGAACCGCGCGCTGGATATCGCGAGCGCGGCGACCCGCCGTTCAGGTGATGAAGTGCCGACCGCGGGATGGGTTGGCGGTCTGTCGGCGTGGCGTTTGGGTAAGTATAAGGAATCGCAAAAATTATTCACCGCCGCCGCAACGGCAAAAAATAATTCATCATGGATGATGTCAGCCGCCGCCTATTGGGCGTCACGCGCGGCATTACGCGCCCGCAATTTTGATGAGGCGGATGCGTTGTTAGAGATTGCCGCCAAACACCCGCGCACATTCTATGGATTAATCGCAACGCGCGCGCTGGGGCGTGATTTTGATTTTGAATGGGATCTGCCATCTTTATCATCAAAACAAATTGCAAAAATTGAACAATCACCCCCTGCGATGGAGGCCATTCGTTTGGCGAAATCAGGCCGCGTGAATAATGCGATTGAACAATTATCATCGGGCGGATGGTTATCAACGCGTGAAAAACGCCAACATATTTTGATTTATGCAACGGAAAACAAAGCGCCTGCGCTGGCATTACACTTGGCGCGTTCGACAAAGGATAAACATGGTCGTTTCTTTGATGCGGCATTATATCCTGAAACGCCATGGCGCCCATCGACAGGATTCCATGTTGATCGCGCGCTTATCAATGCACTCATCCGTCAGGAATCACGATTTAATCCGAATGCGACCAGTTCCGCGGGCGCGACAGGTTTAATGCAACTCATGCCGCAAACGGCATCATACATGGAAAATGGTGATGATGTAGAGCTGGATAATCCCAACACCAATTTAAATGTTGGACAAAATTATGTGCGTCATTTGCTTGAAAATAATTTGGTTGATAATGATTTATTCGCCTTTGCGATTGCGTATAATGCAGGTCCAGGTAATTTGGCAAAATGGCAACGTGATTTGAAAACAATTAAGGATGATCCATTATTATTTATTGAATCAATTCCTGTTGCCGAAACACGTGCCTTTGTGGAACGTGTGATGGTCAATTATTGGATTTACCGCATTCGCGGTGATCGTGATGTGCCATCATTGGATGCCATTGCATCAGGTCATGATGATAAATACCAAACCGCAGGCCAACAACATGAAACATTGGCGGCCTTAAATATCCAATAATATATCGCGCCCTGATCGTTAATTTTCCCTTTTCCTTTCCCTATAATCGCGATATTGTAATTCCTTCATTTATTCAAAGGAATTGACGTCATGAAAACCGTAAAAGATATGCGCGCCGAATTTTTGGGTTATTTCGCCAAACAAGGCCATGAAGTGGTGGAATCATCATCGCTCGTCCCGCAGAACGACCCCACATTAATGTTCACCAATTCGGGCATGGTGCAATTTAAAAACGTCTTTACGGGCGCGGAAACACGAAATTATAAACGCGCCACCACATCGCAAAAATGCGTACGGGCAGGCGGCAAACATAACGACCTTGAAAATGTCGGATACACGGCGCGCCACCATACATTTTTTGAAATGCTGGGGAATTTTTCATTTGGCGATTATTTCAAAGAAGATGCGATTGCATTCGCATGGGAATTAGTCACAAAAAATTATGGCCTTTCCAAAGATAAATTATGCGTGACGGTGTTTCATGATGACGAAGATGCCAAACTGATTTGGAAAAAAGTATCGGGTTTGTCTGATGATAAAATTATTCCCATCGCGACATCTGACAATTTTTGGATGATGGGTGACACAGGCCCATGCGGCCCTTGTTCTGAAATTTTCTTTGATCACGGTGATCATATTTGGGGCGGCCCGCCTGGGTCTGCCGAACAAGATGGCGATCGTTTCATCGAAATTTGGAATTTGGTCTTCATGCAATATGAACAAATTGACAAAGACACGCGTGTATCATTGCCGAAACCATCAATCGATACTGGCATGGGTTTGGAACGTGTGGCGTCTATCCTTCAAGGCAAACATAATAATTATGATATCGATTTGATGCGTGCGATTATCGAACATGTGGCAGATTTAACGGGCGTATCCCCCGATGGCGATCAATCGGCATCGCACAAAGTGATCGCCGATCATTTACGCGCGGCGTCATTCTTGCTTGCTGATGGTGTGATGCCATCTAATGAAGGGCGCGGTTATGTTCTGCGCCGTATTATGCGCCGCGGCATGCGTCATGCGCATTTATTGGGTGCAAAAGAACCATTAATGCATAAATTATTCCCGACATTGCAATCCATGATGGGTGAGGCGTATCCCGAATTAATTCGCGCGCAATCATTAATTTCCGAAACATTGCGCAACGAAGAAAGCAAATTTAAAACAACGCTCGATCGCGGTTTGAAATTGCTTGATGATGAAACGTCATCTTTGTCCGCTGGCGCAAAAATGGACGGCGCGGTTGCATTCAAACTATATGATACATACGGTTTTCCGATTGATTTAACCCAAGATGCATTGCGTGCGCGCGAAATCGAAGTTGATATGGATGGGTTTAACGCCGCCATGGAAAAACAAAAGGCCGAGGCACGCAAAGCATGGTCAGGTTCAGGTGAAACGGCAACCGAACGTGTGTGGTTTGATGTGTTGGATAAAGCGGGTGCAACGGAATTTTTGGGGTACGATAAAAACAGCGCCGAAGCACAAATCAAAACCATCATCAAAGATGGCGCGGTTGTGGACAGCGCGGGCGCAGGCGATACTGTGATGATCATCACAAACCAAACGCCGTTTTACGCTGAATCGGGCGGTCAGGTGGGTGACACGGGTATCATGCGCAATGAAAATTTCGCGGGCGATGTTGTCGACACGCAAAAGAAATTGGGCAAATTATTCGCGCATAAGGTGACCATCACCAAAGGTAAAATTGCCGTTGGCGATGCAGTTGAATTGCATGTTGATATATCACGCCGTCAAAATATTCGCGCGCACCATTCCGTGACGCATTTATTACACGAGGCATTACGCCAAGTGTTAGGCGATCATGTGGCACAAAAGGGATCGTTGCAGGGCGCAGATCGTACACGTTTTGATATTTCGCATTCAATTGCAATCAAACCCGATGAATTGCAAAAGATCGAAGCCATGGTGAATGATGAAATTCGCGCCAACACGCCTGTGGTAACACGCTTGATGGGATTGGATGAAGCGCGCGAGTCTGGCGCGCGCGCCTTATTCGGTGAGAAATATGACTCTGAAGTGCGCGTTGTATCAATGGGTCGCACGCAACAAAATAAAATTCCATTTTCGGTCGAATTATGTGGCGGCACGCACGTCAAACAAACGGGTGAAATTGGTTTGTTTAAAATTTTGTCGGAATCGGCCGTGGGGTCTGGTGTGCGTCGCGTCGAAGCGGTTGCGGGTGAAACAGCATTGGCCTATTTCAATGCGCAAGGCGATGTAATTCGTCAGGCATCGGAATTGCTCAAATCATCACCGCATGATGTTGTGGCGCGGTTGCAATCACTTGTTGATGAAAAGAAAAAATTGGAACAAGAGATCACCAATTTGCGGCGTAAGATAGCAACAGGCGGTGCGGAGCAATCGGTTGCGACCAAAGATGTTGGCGGCGTAAAATTTATCGCCCGCGTGATGGATGATGTGCCTGCCAAAGATTTAAAGCCAATGGCGGATGATCTAAAGGTCAAAATTGGTTCGGGCGTTGTGATGTTGGTATCAACCGAAGGCGGCAAAGCATCGATCGTGATCGGTGTCACATCTGATTTAACATCACGTTTCAGCGCTGTTGATTTGGTCAAAGTGGGCGCGAGCGCATTGGGCGGATCAGGCGGCGGCGGTCGTCCCGACATGGCACAGGCTGGCGGCGTGAATATCGCGGCGGCGAATGATGCCGTATCTGATGTTGAAAAAGCGTTGGTGGGGTAATTTAAAAATCAAGAGCCATTGGTAAATTGTAATGGTCGTGCGTATGGTTTTTGGGCCATATGAACATGTGTCATTGATTCTTTGATAAAATCTTCCCGCGAGATTTCCATGCAGTTAATTTGGCCAACAAGCGAAAGAAGAGAATTATCAATTTTATAGTGGCCAGATGTATCATCAGGATAAACAGCAGCACGTAGATTGCCCATCGGGCGTTCAACTACCATAAAAGGTATATGAGATAAATAATATTGGCGTGTTTCTTCTAGATCAGTCAAATTAAATTCTTTTGCTAATCTTTGGTTTGTTTCAATACGAACTCTTTGTGCATCATCATATTGTGCGCGAATATGGGGGGGCATCAAATCAACAGCCCCATATTCAGCTTCTAAACTACGAACGGTTGTATAAGCGGCATGTGTTAATTCTGAACCCAGAGCATCGTATCCAGAATGTAAAACCATAATTTCCGCTAAATGGCCGTTATCCAGATCCGTTATGATTTTAATACGACGAAGTCCCATTTTGTCTTCATCGGGGCGAGAAAAATTATCCACAAAGCCTCGGGTTTGTCTGTTATGCATGGGACGAAAATGATCTGCCAAAGCTAGAATAGTTTCTGGATTATTGGTGATAATTTTTCCACGGGTGAAATCGAGAATGCTGGAAAAATTACCTGCTTTTTCAGACATTGCCTTTTCAAAGACGCGTGGTAATTTTTTCGTAGCCGCTCGAACGGCGCTATGACGTGAGATTCCCACAGCATCACAAGCCGCATACATCGTGCGCATCAGATCAGGCCATGATTCTTTTGCTTGTTTATGAAGCGCATTTGCATCATATAGGCGCTGCCGTGAATGTACGGGTATAACAGGTGTGCCCACAACCATGTTCCATCGTGCCTTCAAATCAATGGGAGGCAATGTCACTTCAGGAACGAGGCGTAAGGTTGATTTTGTCATTATGTAAATATAACAAAGTTTCTGTTTTGTTTCAACAATTAATATTAGATAACAATGTTATAATTCAGGCAAGTTAAAAATCATATCTGACCATAGAAAAATGCATAACAATTTGGATATTAAGACAAACAGGGCTATTTTCTTTGGCTTTCGGCTACATAACAGGGATAAGGACTTGCGAGGGGGGCTGACTTTGCCTATACATCCCCCATAGCTAACACCCTAAGACATTATGAGGAATTTATGACCGTACAACGTACATTTTCAATTTTAAAGCCAGATGCAACCCGCCGTAACCTAACAGGTGCTATCAATGCCCGTTTTGAAGAAAAAGGCCTTCGCATCGTGGCGCAAAAGCGCATTCACATGACCGACACAATGGCCAAAGAATTTTATGGCGTTCACAAAGATCGTCCCTTTTACAATGATCTTGTTAAATTCATGACATCAGGCCCTGTAGTTGTTCAAGTTCTTGAAGGTGAAAATGCAGTTGCCCGTAACCGTGAGATCATGGGTGCGACCAACCCCGCGAACGCTGATGCGGGCACAATCCGCAAAGATTTTGCAGAAAGCATTGAAGCTAATTCCGTTCATGGCTCAGATAGCATTGAAAATGCAGCTATTGAAATTGCATATTTCTTTGCTGGTTCAGAAATCGTTGGCTAATTTAAACAGGCGATTACGCAAGCCATTTTGAAACAGCATCACGGCTTGTTTCATACATATAAGATAATTGATCCGTTGCGGTTTGAATCCGTGACGGATCTTTTTCTTTCGAGGCACGTTCGATGTCATCACCAATTTTGGCTAAAGCTTCAAATCCAAAATTGCTTGCCATGCCCTTTAATTCATGAGCACGCGCATTAATCGATTCAAAATCGTTACTTTGCTTTATATTTTTTAATTCAGTAATAATCGATTCAGTTGTCTCATAGAAACTATTTAATAGGTCGCGTGTTTGTACAATACCTAGTGTGTTGGTAAGGGACGTCAAAATATTCTTATTTAATCCAAAATTTTCAAATATAAAATCATTATTTGTAGTTTCGGTTTCAACGGCTTCTATTTCTTTGACGGCTTTTGTAAACGCATCTTCATCATCTATGGCATTATTTTCGCCAACGCCAAAATATGATGAATCAATTCCCGAAATTTGATCAATAATTTTTGCATTATCATATTGACCTGAAATGGTTTTAATAATGATGGACGATAATAATTCAGGGGAAATAGGTTTGCCTAAGAAATCATTCATGCCAGCATCAAAACATGCTTTTACATCATCATCGGATGTATTTCCCGTCATGGCAACAATGGGGGTTGATGCAATTTTTTGATCAGGCAGATTGCGAATATCAAATGTAACTTCAAAACCGTTTTTACCAGGTAATTGAATATCCATTAGAATTAAATCCATTTGTTGATTGGATAATAATGACATAGTTTCATCGGCATTTGATGCCAAATAAACATGATGTTGGTCCTTTGCTAATAGCCCACTTAATACTTTTTGATTAATGCCATTATCATCAACAACCAAAATATGAATAGGTTTTACCAGCGTTTGGGATGTGCACGTTGCAGGTGCGGGATCAATCACAACCCGATCAAAATTACCCGATGATTTCGGCAGGCTCATTGTAAAAAAGAACGTACTACCTTCACCTTCGCGGCTATTAATACCAATCTGCCCGCCCATCGCTTCGATCAATCGTTTACAAATTGTCAAACCTAAACCTGTCCCGCCATATTTGCGGGATGTACTAGAATCTGCCTGTGCAAAGGGTGTAAATATTTTCTTTTGTGCTTCAGGGCTGATGCCAATTCCTGAATCTTGCACGCCAATATAAAGTTGCGAAATCGGCTGAGATTTATCGGCCGTCAGATCGCGTGCTTGAATGCGCACAACGCCCTTAGGTGTAAATTTGATGGCATTATTGACTAAGTTTAAAAGGATTTGGCGAATACGTGTGGGGTCACCAACAATTGCCTCAGGTACTTGCGGATCAATATCCAATTCTAATGTAATGTTTTTGGCGGCAGCGTGGCCACTCATTAAAGTTTGTATCCCTTTTAAAAGACGGTGGAGGTCAAAATCAACTTTTTCAAACTCCATTTTTCCACTCTCAATTTTTTCAAAATCAAGAATGTCATTTAAAAGACTCAGTAATGCTTCTCCTGAATCTTGAATTGTATTGGTAAATTCTTTTTGATCCTTTGTGAGTTGGGTATCGAGTAACAAACGCACCATACCCATGATACCTGTCATGGGGGTTCGTATTTCGTGACTGACAACAGCTAAAAAAGCAGATTTTGCACGGTTGGCTTCATCGGCCGCTTCTTTGGCAAGGCGCATTTCCTCGACACGCCGTGATTCCGACTCTTGCAAATTGGTCATTAATGAGCGTTCTTGTTGTAACACTTGTAATAAACGTTTTTGTTCAGATACATCGCGCGCGCGCTGAATCCAATCTTCATTATTTTCATCTTGTTGGATAGTTTTCGAATTCTTGGCTGCGGCTGTACGGCGTTGATCGGGTGCAAGCAGTGTATGCACAATTGATAATACAGATGACGAAAATAATAAAAAAGACGAAATTGGTATTATGTTTTGAGTGATCAATAAATTATCAATTATATTTGAGTTATTGGCAGTAAATATAATAATGCAAAGCAAGAGGAATGATAGAAATACAAAAAAACGTGATATCGAATTTAGATCTTTATATTTCAGAGTTTGTTTGAATAGCAAAATTGTACCTATCAATGATACCAATGAAATGGGCAGGTAAATTAATGCGCTCGATAATAATGAAAGTGAGCTTTGTAATAACAATCCCGTGATATTCAAGATTAAAATAAAAATCGTCCCGCCAATCGGTAAAGAGAGAGGAATATCATTTTTAATATTCCGAATAAGCGAAATATAGAGATAAGCGCCGGCTATGATGATACAAAGCGAGGGTACGATATGTCCTAAAGGCGCGGGAATAAAGATATAATAATCATGTAATGCATTATAAATAAGTAGAGGCAAGAGCGATAAAGAAAAATATATATTCGTCATGTCATTACGATGAGACGCAACAAATAATGTAAATGCTAAAAATAAAAGAAGGCAGCTATATGATTTTAGAATGAGTAAAAATGATAGAGATTCAGAATTTAAATGAATAGATAATGATTGATTCTTAATTGGATCAATATACAAAATAAATTGTTGTTGTGGTTTTGATGAGAAAGGGATTGCTATTTTGCTGTCTAGATAATATTTATTCGTCCCGCTATTCATCAAGGTTTGGCCACTGGTGCGATTAAATAAAATGACGGAATTTACAAAGCCTGTGCGCCCATTATCTGCATTGCCAAAATCTAATGTCAAAGGTTCTTGTAGTTGCGGGTGTTGAATATCGATCACAATCCAATGTGGCGTGCCATCACTTCCCAACATTAATGCTGAATTTGAATTATGTTTTTGCAGAGGTATGGCTTTATTATCTATTTTCGAAATAAAAGTTTGAAAATTTTCCGTGCGACTAGGGTCTTTGAAGTAAGACACAGATATATCGCTTGCATGCGCTGAAAAAGCGATCATGCACGAAAAAATGAAAGGGAGTAAATAAGCAAAAAACCGCATGATAATAAGGCCTTAGCACGTGTTGACTGTGCCCCTTAACTCTCGCGCAAAAGAATTAATAAAGTAATAAATTAAAAGGGAAAATTAGAGTAACGTTGCAGCCATGAGAACAAGAACGGCAACAACAAAGTATATTCCGTATTTCGTAAATTCAGTAAAGGAGTTCCATCCTTTTTCCGCGCGTTCAATAGATTCTGGTTCTGCGGATACGGGTGTGTGGTGGTCGGCCATGGGTGATCTCCTTTTATTTGATTAAATTAATAGAATTTAATGTTTTTTTCAATAGTTGGCATTCGTCTGCACTCAAGCTGCGGCGCGAATACGCTTTGCCATTATATTGATAGCTTCTGTATAGGCCTTTATTTCTTCGGATAATACACGATCATTTAACGTGTCTTCGGTGTCGGTAGGGTAAACATCAATTATCCTTTGCACCAGAATTGGCCCGTCATCCAATTCTGGTGTCACAATATGAACGGTACACCCATGTTGAACGTCGCCTGATTTCAAAACTTGTTTATGGGTATGAAGACCCTTGTGCTTGGGAAGTAGGGATGGGTGGATATTAATGACGCGCCCATCATAGGGCGTAATAAATATGGGTGTGAGAACGCGCATAAATCCCGCCAAGCAAATTAGATCTAAATCATATCCCTGACAAATTTTTAATAATTCACGATCAAAATCTTCACGCGTTGCAAAATGTTTATGATTGATAACATGGGCGGGAATATTTGCCTTTGCCGCGCGCGTTAATGCAAATGAATTTTCATTATTGGAAATGACAGTAACAACACGGGCATGGCATGTGCCATTAGCGCAATTATCAATGATAGCTTGTAAATTTGTACCGTGACCTGATACAAAAACCGCTATATTTAACGTGTCCATTGCGCATCCCAATGATTGATAACAACGCGCTCTTGTGATGTTGTTTTATTAATAACGCCAATACGTGATACAGTTTCACCATTTGCCGTTAATGTTTTTGTAACATGATCAACATCATTTTCATTGACAATCACGGCCATACCAATACCGCAATTAAATGTGCGCGCCATATCTTCGGGTGATACATCCCCGCGCTCTTTCAACCATGTAAAGATGGGTTGAATATTCCAAGATCCACCATTTAGAGTAGCACCCAAACCTTCGGGTAAAATGCGCGGAATATTTTCGAGTAATCCACCGCCTGTGATATGCGCCAAACCTTTGATAGTTTTTGTTGGGGCTTTTAATAATGGCAAAAGTGACGCCACGTAAATACGTGTAGGGGTGAGTAATAAATCAGTCATGTTAATTGAGGAATCAAAAGGGGTAGGCGCATCATAACGAAGACCGCTACGATCTAAAATATGGCGTACCAAAGAGTAACCATTTGAATGAATACCCGAAGATGCCAAACCCAAAATAATATCACCTTCGGCAATGGTTGCGCCCGTTAGCATATTTTCACGTTCAACCGCGCCAACGGCAAAGCCCGCCAAATCATAATCGCCTGAATTATATAACCCTGGCATTTCGGCTGTCTCACCGCCAATCAAAGAACAGCCCGCCATCTCACAGCCCGTAGCGATTGATTGAATAACCGTAGCGGCATGATCAACGCTTAAACGTGAGGTTGCAAAATAATCAAGAAAGAATAAGGGTTCTGCGCCCTGTACGATCAAATCATTCACGCACATTGCTACTAAATCTTGGCCAATATGCTTATGACAGTCTGTTTCAATCGCGATCTTAAGCTTTGTGCCCACGCCATCTGTGGACGACACCAGTACAGGGTCTTTGTAACCCGTTGCTTTGAGGTCGAAAAACGCGCCAAATCCACCAATATTTCCCATATTGCCAGTGCGCATTGTTGCCTTGGCATAAGGTTTAATGCGGTTTACCAATTCATTCCCCGCCTCGATATCAACACCAGCCTGTTTATAAGCATTCTGTTTCATTGGAATTTCGCCTCATCTCACGCTATAAGCATATAGTTTTCAAATATTTTATGAACTTGATAGTCAGTGCCTTGTTATTTAACGCGTTTACGTGGGGGCGTATAGCCCTCTTGTGCATTTTATGTACGATTTTTACAGCCATTTCTCCCGTAAATGCGTTGGCCAATGCCTATGAAGTGCGTAATGTGAAGGTTGATGTCGTGGCACAATCATCGCTTGAGGCGCGGGATAAAGCATTCCGCCAAGCGCAACGCGACGCGTTTCAAACGATGGCTTCACGTTTTCTCGAGGGAGATGAATTAAAAAATTTCAAAGCGCCCGAATTTGAGAAAATTGCGCGCATGGTGCGCGATGTAGAATTAGTAAGCGAGCAATCATCATCACGCCGTTATGTTGGTGTTTTTAACATTCGATTTAAATCATCTTCGTTGAAAAATCACTTTGGTAAATCACCACTCGAAAAATTTACCACTGAAGATGAGAGTGTAAAATCAGGGGCATTGGTTTTACCGTTCTTTCAACAAAATGGAAAAACGCATATTTGGGATACAAAACAAAATCCATTTTTAAAAACATTGCGCGCTCAGATTGGCAAAGATTTTGTTGTGCCGCAGGGTGATATGCTTGATGTGATGGATATACGCACCGATTATATTTCATCTTATAACAATGGCCTAACCAAACGTATTCGTGGACGTTATGGATCGCCTGAGGTGATTGTGTTGCTTGCGCGTTATGATTCGACCAAAAATCCACCGATGGAAGTTGATTTTTACCGCACCGATAAAAAGAAATTACAATTGACCAAAACATTAATGTTCAAAGTCACATCAGAAAAAACATTAGGGCAATTTTTTGAAACTATCTCGAATGTGGTGATTGCGGAATTAAATGGCAATTGGCGTAATGATGCCCCCAAGCCACCCGAATTCCAACAAATTTTAAATACTGAAGCAAAGCAAGCGGATGATCGTAAACCATACAATCCTGCACAATCAGAACCTGTGCGCGGTGAAACCTATAAACCGCAATCGGGTACAGCAAAGGCAGTCATTCAATTCCAATCGTTACAGGAATGGATGTCTATTCGCCGTGATATTTCATCAACACCTGCCATTTCTGGTTTACGCGTTTTAAATTTACGTACCTTTGAAACGGATGTTGATATTTCATTTATTGATGAACAATCAATGGTCAATAATTTAACGGCGCGTGGTTATGTTGTTCGTCAAACAGGCGCCTCATCTTATTTGATTATGCGGGCGCGATAACGCATGACAGCAACATCAAAACAAATTCCGCTTGATCTCAATTTTCGTCCCGCATATCGCCGTGAGGATTTGTTTGTGGGTGATTCCAACAAAGATGCCATTGCGATGATTGATATATGGCCGCAATGGCCTGCGCCGTGCTTGATTGTGTATGGTGATGAAGGAAGCGGGAAACGTCATTTAGCGTCTGTCTGGCAAAACATTAGTCATGCGCGCAGTTTTTCGGGGCAAGAATTTTCATCATATGATATCGCGGAAGTGATCGAAACCCCACAAAATATAGTTGTTCATCAATTGCATTTATTGGCGGGTGATCGTGACCAAGAAGAAAAATTATTTCATTTGTATAATAAATTTTTCTTATCAAAATCCCATTCAATTTTATTGACATCACGCGTTGCGCCCAACCGTTTAAAATTTTTAACGCCTGATTTATTGTCACGTTTGGCATCATGTCCGCACGTGCATATTGATTTACCATCCGAAGATTTGATTGAAAATATTATTGGCAAACAATTATATGATCATGGCATGGTGATTTCGCCGGAATTATTATCATATGCGTCATCATTAATTGGGCGATCATGGCGGTTGGCAAAATTATTTGTGGGCGGATTACATCAATATAATCTCATTCATAAAAAACCAATTACGCAAAAATTAATTCGTGAAATTTTGATCGAAAGCGAAGATGTGGATTGATCATGACATTATGTTTGATCGCAGATATTGGCGGTACCAATGCACGGTTTGCATTTACGCAAGATAATAAAATTGTGGCGCAAAAAGATTATAAATGCGCTGATTTTGTAACAATTATCAATGCGGCACGTGCGTTTATAAATGATCATCAAACGCATGGAACACCTGATATTGCTGTGTTTGCCGTGGCAGGGCCTGTGAATGGCGATCAGATTGATTTGACAAATATATCATGGAAATTTTCATGTGCGGAAGTTCAGCGTGTCCTAAATTTAAAAATATTTGAAGTGATTAATGATTTCAAAGCGGTTGCTTTGGGTGTGACGCATATTGATCAGAAATATATCAAAACAATATACGATGTGCCCCGCATTGACCAAAGACCAATCGGTATTTTAGGTGTAGGCACAGGTCTGGGTGTCGCCAGTTTGGTGCATGACGGCGTACGATATATTGCTGTTGAAGGAGAAGGCGGTCATGTGACCATGCCCGCGCGCGCACAACGTGAATTTGATATTTTTCAAAAATTACTCAATAAATATTCGCATATTTCTGCGGAGCGTGTATGCTCCGGTAAAGGGATTGAAAATTTATATCATGCGATCTGTGCACTTGATAACATCACGCCAATTGAAAATGCAAAAGCCGAAATTATTTCACAAAAAGCGATTGATAAATTATGTCCTGTCTGTGCTGAAGTGATGGATTTAATGTGTGCATTTCTGGGGCGTGTCACTGGTAATTTAGCACTGATTTTAAAGGCTGAAGGCGGCATGTATATCGCGGGTGGGATCCCGCCGAAATTAGGTGAATATTTCTTTCGCTCGCGGTTTGTAGATGAATACACATCCAAAGGCCGCATGAGTGATGTGGTGAAATCAATTCCCGTTTTTATGATTGATCATCCATCGGTCGGGATGGTGGGGTTGCAACACCGCGCTCACGAATTAGCACAGAAATTATAAATCCAAGATAGTAATGTGATTATCTTTTAATGTAAGTGCAATTTCACCGCGCAATAATTTATGTGCGACATTGCCAAAAATTTCAAACCGCCACCCGCGATTAATATTATGATCACCATCGGGTGATTGCACAAATTCTTCGATATCATCGGTATCCGCAATTAATTTTGATGCCATGTTTTCTTTATTCGCGATAATTTTCAAAAGAACCTTTAGCATTTCAGATGATGCTGCATAACGTGCATGCAGGAATTTTTTAACAGGTAGAGTGGGGGCTTTTTCAAGTGGTGTATGCGATGCCGCACGCAATACATCCAAAATAATTTTACCAAATTTCCCACGCGCCATATCGGGGGTGATGGCGCGAATTCCGCCTAATTCTTCGGGGGTTTGCGGGCGTTGATAGGCTAGATCAAGCAAGGTTTCATCTTTTAAAATCCGCGCGCGGGGAACATCTTTTTGTTGCGCCTCAACCTCGCGCCATTCGGCTAAGGCTTGGAGAGCAATCAGATCATGCGGCTTTGCGCTTTTGACTTTCAATCGTTGCCATGCGAGATGTGGATGTTGGTCATAGGTGGTGGGGTCGGTTAGATATTCAATTTCCTCGCGCACCCATTCGGTACGATTTGTTTGATTCAATTTTTTATTGAGATAACGATACACATCAACTAATAAACGCACATCATCGGCGGCATAATTTAATTGTTTGGGAGACAATGGGCGGCGTGACCAATCAGTAAATTGCGATGATTTATCGGGGCGGTTACCCGTGACTTCATGCACCAGAGAGTCAAACCCAACCTGATCACCAAATCCGCATACCATTGCGGCGATTTGTGTATCAAATAATGGCGTAACCATTTTACCCGATTTTTGATAGACAATTTCTAAATCTTGTTTGGCGGCGTGGAAAATTTTTAATACGGGTTTTTCGGTCAATAATTCCCACAGTGGTTTCAAATCAATATCGGTTAAGGTATCAATCAGGAATGACTTTTGATCAGGCCCCGATAATTGTACCAAGCATAGGCGCGAGTAATAGGTGCGATCCCGCAGGAATTCAGTATCCACAGTGATGAATTGTTCTGTGCTTAATTGTTGGCAAATATGGGTTAATTCATTGGAATCGGTGATATATCGCATATAGAAAGGTCTTTAAAAACGAGATTAACTTTGGTATAAGATTGTCACATTCAGACATTAAGAGAAAGTATAAAAATGCACGCCTATAGAAGCCATAATTGTGGAGAGTTACGCAAGACCCATGCTGGGGAAACGGTCAAATTATCAGGATGGGTTCACCGCATCCGCGACCATGGCGGCGTTTTATTCATTGATTTGCGTGACACATTCGGTGTGACACAATGCGTTGTTGATCAAGACTCGCCTTTATTGGCTGATGTTTCCACATGGCGTAACGAATCGGTTGTGACATTAGAGGGCAATGTCCGCGCCCGCCCCAATGAAACAGCCAATACGCGTTTGGCAACGGGTGAGATTGAAATTTATGTGACATCAGCAATTTTACAATCAGCCGCCGATGTGATTCCATTCCAAGTGGCGGAAGAAGATCAAGCGGGTGAAGATATTCGCCTTCGTTATCGTTATCTCGATTTACGACGCGAGGCGATGCATAAACGCATTCGCTTGCGTAACAATGTGATCGCATCAATGCGTAAACGTATGTGGGATGCGGGGTTCCAAGAATTTAATACACCAATCTTGACCGCATCATCACCCGAAGGTGCGCGCGATTTCTTGGTGCCATCACGTATGCACCCTGGGAAATTTTATGCGTTGCCTCAAGCTCCACAACAATTCAAACAATTATTGATGATGTCAGGTTTTGATCGTTATTTTCAAATCGCGCCATGTTTCCGCGATGAAGATGGACGTGCCGATCGTTTGGCAGAATTTTATCAACTCGATGTTGAATTTTCATTCGTCACACAAGATGATATTTTCAAAACCATGGAAGGTGTGGTCGCACCTTTATTTGCTGAATTTGGTGATTATACAGGCGAAAAACACACCATTACCCAAACGCCATGGCCGCATATTAAATACAAAGATGCGATGTTAAAATATGGGTCTGATAAACCGGATTTGCGTAACCCATTGGTGATTTGTGATGTGACCGATGTGTTTAACCGCGATGATGTCACATTCAATGCCTTTAAATCAGTGATCTCTTCGGGCGGCGTGGTGCGTGCTATTCGCGCGCCCAAAGTTGCTGATCGTCCGCGCAGTTTCTTTGATAAATTAAATGACTGGGCGCGCGGCGAAGGTGCGGTTGGTTTGGGTTACATCGTTTATGATGGCGGTGAAGGCAAAGGGCCAATTGCAAAATTTGTTCCTGCTGACGCGATGAATGAATTGGTCAAGGCCGCAGGTTTAGAAAATGGTGATGCTGTATTTTTTGTGTGTGACAAAGAATTATCTGCCGCGAAAATGGCGGGCAAGGCACGCGATAAAATTTGCGATGATATGGAGATCCGCGAACGCGGCACATATAAATTCTGTTGGATCGTTGATTTCCCGATGTATGAATATGATGAAAAAGCCAAGAAAATTGACTTCTCACATAACCCATTCTCCATGCCACAAGGCGGTTTAGAGGCTTTAAATACGCAAGATCCATTAACCATCAACGCCTTCCAATATGATTGCGTGTGCAATGGGTATGAATTGTGCTCTGGTGCTATTCGTAACCACAAACCCGAAATCATGGCGCGCGCTTTTGAAATTGCGGGTTATGGCGCAGATGTATTAGAGGCCAAATTTGGCGGCATGTTGAATGCGATGCGTTACGGCGCGCCACCACACGGTGGATGTGCATTCGGCGTGGATCGTATCGTGATGATTTTTGCGCAAGAGCCAAATTTACGCGAAGTTTATCCATTCGTGATGAATGGTGCATTCGAAGATCCGTTAATGTCGGCACCATCGAATGTGACACCCGAACAATTACGCGATCTACATATCA
>JBIICJ010000071.1:0-7733 GCA_044238965.1 Micavibrio sp.
AATGCGGGCAAGATTGCCGAAATGCGCACGGGTGAAGGTAAAACTTTGGTGGGTACGCTCGCCGTGTACGTAAACGCACTCACAGGTCAAGGCGTACATGTTGTGACCGTCAATGATTATTTGGCGAAACGCGACTCTGAATGGATGGGTCAGGTTTATCGTTTCCTCGGTTTATCGGTTGGTTGTATTTTATCAAACATCAGTGACGAGGAACGCCGCGAAGCTTATGCATGTGATATCACATACGGTACGAATAACGAATTTGGTTTCGACTATTTGCGTGACAATATGAAGTATAGTTTGGGCGACATGGTACAACGTCCTTTTCATTATGCGATTGTCGATGAAGTTGACTCAATTTTAATTGACGAAGCACGGACTCCATTAATTATCTCTGGCCCTACCGAAAGCACAACCGATTTATACGTGAAGGTCAATGGCGTTATTCCAATGCTTAGCGATTCTCATTTTGAAAAAGATGAAAAAACAAAAACAATTTCCATGACCGAAGATGGCGTTGAATTTGTTGAAACCACATTACGTGATAAAGGCATTTTAGAAACAGGCGGATTATATGATGCGCAAAATATTGCGATCGTGCATCACGTGAACCAAGCCCTGCGCGCGCATAAAATGTTTTCGCGTGATACCGATTACATTGTCAAAGATGGCAAAGTCATCATCATTGATGAATTTACAGGCCGCATGATGGAAGGCCGCCGTTATTCCGAAGGTTTACACCAAGCATTAGAAGCCAAAGAAGGTGTACCCATTCAAAAAGAAAACCAAACATTGGCATCCATCACCTTCCAAAATTATTTCCGTCTTTATCCGAAATTGGCGGGTATGACAGGTACGGCGATGACCGAGGCTGGTGAGTTCCAAGAAATTTATAATTTGGGTGTGGTTGATATTCCAACCAATGTTCCCGTCGCGCGTATTGATGATAATGACAAAATCTACAAATCAATTGAAGATAAACAAAATGCCATTGTCGCCTTAATCAAAGAAGCACAAACGCGTCAGCAACCTGTGTTGGTTGGTACAGTTTCCATTGAAAAATCAGAACAATTATCAGCGAGTTTGAAAAAAGCAGGTATTCCGCACGCTGTATTGAACGCACGTTATCACGAACAAGAAGCAGAAATTATTTCCCAAGCTGGTCGTCCGTCGGCAGTAACCATCGCGACAAACATGGCAGGTCGCGGAACCGATATTCAATTGGGCGGTAATTTTGATATGCGCGTGAAACAGGAAATTCCTGCTGATGCCGATGAACAAACACGTGCATCTATGATTCAAAAAATCAAATCTGAAATTGATGCGGGTCGAGAGATCGTTTTAAAAGCAGGCGGTTTAATGGTGATCGGAACCGAACGCCATGAATCACGCCGCATTGATAACCAATTGCGCGGTCGTTCAGGTCGTCAGGGTGATCCTGGTGCATCGGCATTCTTCCTCTCCACGCAGGATGATTTAATGCGTATTTTCTCACCCGAGGCATTGGAACAAATTTTATCCAACAAAGCCATTGGCCTGAAAGATGGCGAAGCCCTCGCCCACCCATGGCTATCAAAAGCGCTTGAAAAAGCGCAACACCGTGTGGAACAACAAAACTTTGAAATTCGGAAAAATTTGCTGAAATTCGATAACGTGATGAATGACCAACGTAAAGTCATTTATGAACAACGCCGTGATATTATGGATGCGGAATCTGTTACAGATATGGTGACTGACATGCGTCATGAAACTATCGAAGAATTAGTACGTTTATCTATTCCTGAAAATTCATATTCTGAACAATGGGATATACATGGCCTCAAAACCGAAATCGAAGCCAATTTTGCGCTTGATGCAAATGATGCCCCTGTTGAGCAATGGGCAAAAGAAGAAGGCATTGCCGATCAAGAAATTATTGCGCGCTTGATCGCTGTGTCAGATGAAAAAATGAATGCGAAGAAAACCCAAGCGGGCGATAAATTTTTTGCACAAATTGAAAAATCATTTGTGCTTCGCGCACTTGATCAACATTGGAAAGAACATTTGCTTCATCTCGATCATTTGCGTCAGGGTATTAATTTGCGTGCCTTTGCACAACGTGATCCATTAAATGAATATAAAGCCGAAGCTTTTGGTTTGTTTGAATCAATGTTAACGCGCCTTCGTTATGCAATTGTACAAAATATGTGCCGCGTGCATATCAACATTGATGAACAAGCATTCGCCGCCATGATTGCCGCCGAACGTGCGCGCGAGGAACAAGACGCCAAAGCCACACGCATTGACCCTGCGGAAATGCCGAATGCACGTCGTGAATTTGAAGATGATGCACGCCCGCCAAACACCGTACCATTCAAACGTGTGTTTGATAAAAATGATCCATCAACATGGGCGGGTAATGTCGGACGTAATGATCCCTGCCCGTGTAATTCAGGCAAGAAATATAAACATTGCCATGGGCAACTTGATTAATTTGCTTGATTAATTTGATTGTGGCGCGGTCACACGTACCATCGTAATTTGATGGCGGTGACGACGCACCACTTCGAATTCAAAGCCAAAGAATGTGAAAATTTGCCCGACTTCAGGTAATCGTTCGGCCTCAAACAACACTAACCCCGCGATAGTTGAATATTCCTCATCTGGTAAATTCCACTCAAACTCGCGATTGAGATCACGAATGGTCACAGATCCATTTAACAAATATGAACCGTTGGGTAATTTTCGCACACCAGGCACATTTAAATCATGTTCATCATCAATTTCACCGACGATATCTTCTAAAATATCTTCGAGCGTGACAACGCCCATGAAACTTCCATATTCATCAACCACGAATGCGAAATGTTCGCCGCGATCACGAAATGCCTGCAACTGATCAAACAATGTCGTGTTATTCGGAATAAACCATGGCTCGGCTGCAATATCTTCGACGCGAATGCGTGACACATCATTTCCCACTGATTTTAGTTCACGCAAAATCCATTTTGAATGAACCAATCCAACAATATTATCAGGATCATCACGCCATAACGGAATACGCGTAAACGGACTGGATAATACCTGATCAATAATTTTATCGGTATCTTGGTTCAAATCAATCATGGATACATTTTTGCGATGGATCATGACTTCTTCGACTGTGATATCGGCTAAATCTAAAATCGATTTCAGCATACTCCGTTGTTTATCCATATCTTCATCGGCGCCGCGATGCATTTCAATCGCGCCGCGCAAGAGATCAATATTTTCATCGCTTTTATCATCGCCATCTAAATCAATCCGCAAAAATCTCAATGTTCCGCGCACGATGGATGCGATTAAATTTGTAATAGGTGAAAATATATTAATAATTACATATGCAAATGGTGCCATAAATAATGCCAATTGGTCGGCACGGTGGAATGCGTATGTTTTTGGCAATACTTCGGCAAAAATCAAAATCAAGACAGTCATTACACCCGTGGCATAAAACACCCCCGCCTCACCAAACAACTCAATTAATAAAGATGTGGTGAGTGCTGATGCTAAAATATTAATGACGTTATTCCCCAGCAAAAATGCACCAATCATTTTTTCTTTGTCAGAAATAATTTTTAATACCAATGATGCGAGTTTATTACCCTCTTTTTCTAAACCGACCATACGCGCCTGAGATGCCGCAGTAAAAGCAGTTTCTCCCGCAGAAAACACACTAGATAGCACCATCAAAAATAAAATAAACGACGCCGATAAAACTAAATTATCTGCCCCAATTAAATCAAACATTTTATTACCTCTTGAATGATTGTCTTATCAATACCAGACTGAATTTCAGCTTTTCCAATTTGTTTATTTACCACAAACACCATGCCTGTATTCGTGGCTTTTTTATCTTTGCGCATTAATGCAATATACTCATCGATATTCTTTGAAATATTCGGCACATCGGATATGCGTGTCATAAACCCAAGTGATTTTAAATGCGCCTCTAATGTATCGATATCTGATTTTTCGATATATCCCAAACGGCGTGATAATTCGAGTGCCGCCACCAAACCAATAGCCACCGCCTCACCATGTAATACACGTCCATCATAATGGCATAATGTTTCAATAGGGTGCGCGAATGTATGCCCCAAATTTAATAACGCGCGCAAACCATTCGTTTCTTTTTCATCACGCGTGACAATATCCGCCTTCATAGTACATGAGCGATAAATGGCGTTTGTTAAAACTTCTTGATCATACTCAAAAATCCTGTGCCCGTTCTGGATGAGATGATTATAAAAATCTTTATCACCTAATAATCCATATTTTATCACTTCGGCATATCCCGCGCGCAATTCACGCACGGGTAATGTTTTTAACCAATCGGTATTGATGATGACGCAGTTCGGTTGATAAAACGCACCAATCAAATTTTTTCCATGTTCTGAATTAATACCTGTTTTACCGCCGACAGAACTATCAACCTGCGCCAATAATGTTGTCGGGATTTGAATGAATGGAATGCCGCGCAGTAAACTTGCCGCCACAAACCCCGTTAAATCACCAATAACGCCGCCGCCCAGCGCGATTAAGGTCGTATTGCGCGTAATACCGCGCGATAAAATATCTTCACACAATTTTGTATATACCGCGAATGATTTTGAAGCCTCACCGTTATCAACGGCAATAACATCAATTGATGAAAATATATTTGCGCAAGACGCTTTCACAATATCCGCATATAACGCACCGACATTATGATCAGTGACAATAATTGTCTTTTGTCCGTGCAGTGTTTGCGGAATCAATTCCGCCAAACGCGATGTTAAATTTGCATCGATATAAATCGGGTAAGATGAATGTGATAATTGAATATCAATTTGTTTCATGACGATTTTATACCCGTTTGGTAAAGCG
Source organism: Micavibrio sp. (assembly GCA_044238965.1). Classification (GTDB taxonomy): domain Bacteria; phylum Pseudomonadota; class Alphaproteobacteria; order Micavibrionales; family Micavibrionaceae; genus Micavibrio_B. The sequence goes on from JBIICJ010000071.1 coordinate 4,888, forward strand.
ATAACAAATGAACAATATGATCGATTAATTCAGGCAATGGTTTTAACGATGTATCAACCGTGATATGTGCCCGCGCATATAACGGCGCACGTTCTGATAATTTTTGAATCAAAACACCACGCGGATCATCTCCCGCCAATAAGGGGCGCGTTGTATTTCCCATTCGGTCCATCAACACATCTACGGGTGCAGTCATGCACATGGTCAAACATGTTTTGCCAAATAACGCATCGGCAACCGCAGGCGTAGTCACCGCCCCGCCCCCAGTGGCAATGATCGATGGGGTTTTATTTTCCAATAACCGTAAAATCGTATCTGATTCGAGCGCGCGAAAGGCTGGCTCCCCTTGGTTTTTAAAAATATCAACGATCTTTTGCCCCGTTTCGGCCTCTAAAACACGGTCGGAATCGAAAAATGGCATATTCAAAGCCGTTGCTAAGGCTTGCCCCACAGTGGTTTTGCCTGTGCCCATCATGCCAATCAGTGCCAAATGATTATTCAATTTCATCATGTGATTATAGAAGAAGTTTGTCGCTTTTGAAGTTGTTTTTACATGGTTTTTTGTTAATGTGCCTTATTCTAAAGGAGAAAGCGATGAAATTTTTATTAGGCCTTGTTGGTATTCTTGCCGTTTTATTTATTGGTGGATTTTTATTCAGTGGCATGACCCCTGCCGTTGTCACCCAAACCGAAATGACGCGCGATATTGAACCACCCAAAGAGCAAGTTAAAACGCCGCCGCCTGTTATTGCGGCGCCTGAACCTGTTGCCGCTGATGCGCAGGCCGTTGTGCCAACGCCAGATGCAGCACCCACATCTGCAACTGAGGCAACTCCACAAGTAACAACAACACCAACAGCTGTGCCAGCACCAGCACCAACTCAACCAACGCCAGTCACAACACCCACAACATCACCAGTCACCAACGCGGAATAATATGAAACATTCAACGAAATTATTTGTCTTAACCATCTTGGCATCGTCTTGCCTTACATCTGTTGCTTTTGCGCAAAATAATGAAGCCTCGACAGCCCAAGGAAGTGACGAAAAAAAACTAACGGCAATAGAAAAAATATTACCTGAAGTCATTGAAAAAAAATCGGAACAAACGCCTGATGTAACGTACAGTCCTTTGTTACCAGCAAAAATTCATCCACGCCAAACATCGGCAGATGGATTATCAATCGCGGCTGCGAATGTGCAAACAGAAGAGCCAATTTCTGCCGATCATGAAACAATCGGTTTGATAGAAACCGCATCACAGGGTGCATTACCGACAAACACATGGCAAGGTTATGCACGTGCGACATTAGCCAGCGCGCTTTTAAATCCTGCGGTACAATCACCATCACCAACATTCAATCACTTGCTTCGTCGCGCATTGATTTCAAAACTCGATGTAGCAACATTGTCAACCGATGTACCACCCGTAACTGACAGCGCAACACCACCGGCGCCAGCCGCAAATTTATTTGAAACCCGCATGCAAAAACTACTTGATATGGGTTTGTATCGTGATGCATTTGATATGTATCGCAAATTAGGTGATGCAGGCGCAACGCAATCATCAACCGCCAAATTAGGCGTATTATCAATGATTGGATCAGGACAATTGGGCACGGCCTGCCTTGAAAATCGTGTCATTCCGTCTGATAAAAAATTGATGACCGACCAAGATTTGTGGAAAGAATTAAATCAATTTTGTGACGCGTTACTAAGCCCTGCCTCGGCGCAAGATAAAAATGAATATGATGCACTCGCACGTGCCAGCCGATCATATTCCGAATTAAATGTTTTAAAAACGGTGGGATCAACCGAAACGTTGCAACAACTATCACCCATCAACTTAATTGCCCTTTATCGTTCAGGACGTCTGGGTAAAGGCGTTGTCACACCCGCAACCATGGCAACAATGAATAGCCATATTTTAGCGGCATTACACGCCGTTACACCACCGCGCAGTGATGATTCATATAATATGATGTCACAATTAATCGCGCGCGGTTTGAAAACACCTGCTGATCTTGTCGCGCAATATAAAAACCACACCCAAACCTTGCGTAAACAAAGCCAAGCCCAAGGTCGTGATTTGGGCAAAGGCAAAAAAGATAAAGAATCCGCTTGGACGAATATGGCATTGATCTACACTGATTTGATCTCTGCCGATCAATCGGCGCCACCTGCAACATTACTCAAAAATGCAATCACAACATCATCGACCATTTCAAAATATTCATTATTGCCTTTTGCGCGTCATTTTACCGAACTCGAATCACTAAAGGGATTTACCAAGGATGAAGCCAAAATTGCATTATGGGTTTTGTTAAAGGCGAACCTCTCACCGTCTAAAGAATGGGTTTCTTTGGCCTATCCCGTCGAATCAAAAGCAATTTCCGCAATATCGGGCGAATCTTTATTACTGAAAATCATATTAAAGGATGTTGGTACTCCTCAAACAGCCATTTCATCCACAGAAAAAGCACCTATGGAAACGACAGTACCCGCGCCCGCTGAACCCATTGTAAATACAGGGAAATCTTTGGTTTTACTGGAACAAGAGATGTTGGCGGCCTATTTAGCGGGCGAACCCAACGTCATAAAATCAGCAAAACTTGCTTATGAAAATAATTTTTCCTTGACAGGTAATTCCAATTATGTAATGCATAGTGAAGAATTAAGAAATAGTTTACAAAGCCATGTGGCCTCAGGAAACGTTGGTGGAACTATTTTAACGGCTATATTAGCGGCTGGAAATGCGCAAGTGACATCATGGTCACCCCCGCAATTTTCGGTAACGATTGATAGCCTTTATTCTGTGGGGCTTAGTGATGACGTAAGATCCCTCA
>JBIICJ010000015.1:0-29334 GCA_044238965.1 Micavibrio sp.
TTTAACGATTCTCCAATAAATTTAATGAGAGTAGATAATGAGCGAAATATTGGAATTTATGTTACCAGTCAAAAAACCAAAGACTCCAAGTTTTATAGAGATGTAAAACAGCAACCTGTATTATTAGATAATTCTGGACAGAAACTTTATAGACTGACTTACTTTTTTAGAGATGAAATTGAAAGCGTTGAATTTCTAATAAATAAACCACAATAGGCATCTGGATTAGTTCTTTTTAGGTGGTCTTGGTGGGTTTTGTTGCTGAGTCGGTGCTTTGGAGCTTTCTCTTATAAGAAATTTACCGCTACTAGAGTTTCTGTTTACCTCATTGAGCGGCTTTTTTTGATTATCATTATTATCTTTTTTATCTGACATCTTAAGTCTTCTCATAAAATATTACTATTTATTTTGAGTATATATAAATTTTTTGATTAAGTCATCATTCCCCTTGCAATTTGCCCCAAAACCCCGTAAAACGCCCGTAATTGTGGTAGGAAATTTGCAGGTTTAGCCACCCCAAACGTCCGTCCCACAACCCTTTAACCTATTGAAATTGATTGAAATATTTCAATTTCAGCTTACGCTTTAGGAAGGCAAAACATGGCTAAGAAAATCAAGGGCTATATTAAGCTCCAAGTTGCCGCTGGTGCCGCAAACCCTGCGCCGCCAATCGGTCCCGCTCTCGGACAACATGGTGTGAACATCATGGAATTCTGTAAGGGCTTTAACGCAAAAACCCAAGAAATGGAAAAAGGTATGCCGATCCCAGTGGTTATCACTGTGTTCGAAGACCGCTCTTTCACATTCGAATTAAAAACACCACCTGTGTCGTACTTTATCCAAAAGGCAACCAAAGTTGCCAAGGGTTCACAAACCCCAGGTAAGGGCGGTTATGTTGGTAAATTAACACGTAAACAAGCCGAAGAGATCGCAAACCAAAAAATGGTTGATTTGAATGCGAAAGATTTAGAAGGCGCGGTACGTATGGTAATGGGCTCAGCTCGTTCCATGGGTATCGAAGTTGTGGAGGGTTAAGACAATGGCACAAACTTCAAAACGTAATAAAAAAGTTGCGGCATTGGTTGATCGTACAAAATTGTACACAATCGAAGATGCTGTCAAAGTATTGAAACAAGCAAAAGCAACCAAGTTTGATGAATCTGTTGAGATTTCATTTAACCTTGGTATTGACCCACGTCAAAATGACCAGCAAGTACGCGGCATGTGCGAATTGCCAAACGGTACAGGCGCAAAATTGCGCGTGGCTGTTTTCGCAAAAGACGCCAAAGCTAAAGAAGCGTTGGAAGCTGGCGCAGACATCGTTGGGACTGATGATTTAGCGGAAGAAGTATTGAAAGGTAACATCAATTTCGACCGTTGTATCGCAACCCCCGACATGATGCCACTCATGGCGAAATTGGGTAAGACATTGGGCCCACGTGGTTTGATGCCAAACCCGAAATTGGGTACAGTAACCATGGACGTGAAAAAAGCTGTTGAATCTGCCAAAGGCGGCGCGGTTGAATTCCGTGCAGAAAAAGCAGGTATCGTGCAAGCTGGCGTTGGCAAAATTTCATTCACCGATGAAAAATTGGCGCAAAATATTCGCGCGCTGGCTGATGCTATTGTTCGTGCACGTCCATCAGGCGCGAAAGGTACATACGTGAAACGCGTGACATTGTCATCGACAATGGGACCAGGCCTTAAAATCGATTTGTCGTCACTCGCGGCGTAATTGGTTTTTGAAATGTAGAGATTAAAGAAAAGGGCGGTTTTATATCCGCCCTTTTTAGTTAGAGGTAGCGACAATAGGCAAATAATGGACTCAATGAAAAAAACTAGGTTATTCATTTTGGGCGCTGGATTCTCGGCTGGTGCGGGGATACCTATGACTAATCAGTTACTTCCTGATGCGCTGGAGCTAATGAGAGGTGAATGTCCAGGAATTTATGAAAGAATAGAAAACTCCGCGCAAATATTTTTTCAAAATAATTTAGGTTTATTGGATCAGAATCTTGATGCTCAAGGTTTTTCGAACCTTTGTTCTTCTTTGCATTACATAGAAATGAGAAATTTCGGTGGTAGTGAAAGATGGTCAGAAGATGGAGATAGAGAAATATTAACTTTAAAATATTTTCTTTCCAAGAAAATTGCCCAAGTAACACCTGAAAATATACCTGATCAATATTTAGAATTTGCCAAGGAATTAGATTGTTATGATGCTATAATAACATTTAATTGGGATTGTTTACTTGAAAAAGCGATTCTAGCAGTAGGTAAAAAATTTACCTACAATTATAGTGAAATTGATTGGTGCGATGATAATAAAAATGATCTTATTTATATACAAAAAATGCATGGTTCAATTAATTGGAATTTAGGAAAAAGCCATTCTGATAATGGTTTCGGTATGTATGAACACTTAGCTTTTAAACAGAATTTTAATTCGAATTCTATTTTTTATTCAAAGCAATTGATGAGCTTTACCCCTTGGAATAATGATAACGATTATCTATCGTCTTTTGAGCAAGCAGGAGATAGATTTCTACAGCCATTTATTATTTTGCCCGGTATAGGCAAATCTTTTGATGTAAGAAAGTTAGCATCTATTTGGGATAGACCGTCTGTGGCGTTTGCGTCACGACGAGATGTATATATAATTGGATTTAGTCTTGATCATGATGATTTCTTTGCAAGGCATATGTTTTACGAAAGCCTACCAATTGAAGATTGGTCAAGTGCTGGTATTTCCAGAGACACAATTTTAATAAATCCATCTGAGAAAGATTTATTAAATTATAATTTTATTCCAGATGATACCAAAATAGTGAGGCAAAAATCTTTTGATTTAGAAGACGTATTATTTATTAATGCACATAGAAGTCGCAGTTAATATGTATAATTGTATTAAAGGGGATTTTTATGTCCAAATATAAAATTGGACAGGTGCGCCAGAAACATGTATAAGTCTTTTTAACAGGAATTGGCCTTAATTATGGCGTGACTAACAATACCGATTACAATGCTGAATTTGTTACCGAATTGAATAGGCAACACCTTTAATACCAAGACCTGATTTTTATTAATGACTATGCACTATGAAAGGATCAAGTCATGGCAAGTAAAGGTAAAGTAAAATGGTTCAACGGCCAAAAAGGTTTCGGATTTATCATCCCATCTGAAGGCGGCGCGGACGTGTTTGTTCACATCTCAGCATTGGAAGCAGCAGGTTTGCGCTTCTTAAACGAAGAAGCAGAAGTTGAATATGATCTCGAAGATCGCGGTGGCAAAATGACCGCTGTGAATCTTGTTGTATTGTCTCCAGGTAACCCACGTCCCCCACGCGAAGATCGCGGTGGTTTCGGCGGCGGCGGTGGCGGCGGTCGTAGCTTCGGCGGCGGCGGCGGCGGTGGTGGACGCGGCGGCTTCGGCGGCGGCGGAAATCGTGGCGGTGGCGGCGGCGGCTTCGGCGGCGGCGGAAATCGCGGCGGCGGTGATCGCGGCGGAAATCGCAGTGGCGGCGGCGGCGATCGTTGGTAATCAACGCTCCCTTTTAGGAATTTAAAAAGAAACCCCGATGGAAATGTCGGGGTTTTTTTATGATTGAAATTTTTTTGAAAATTTTTATTTATTCAGCGCTTGGCTTCATTCCAAACCATTCGGGATGGCGCGTTGCCAATTTTGGCATATAATCTTCAAGCCCTATATAGTCAGGATTTTCTTTGTTTACTGTACCTTTACTGACCCGCGCGAAGACGGTGGCTTCGGGATGTTGACCGTTGCGTAGATCGCCTTCGATCACTAAATAAACTGCGCTATGCCCAACTTGTTGAGGAAGATGGATGACATGTCCGCCTTGCGCATCCACTACAGGCGTTAATGGCGTTGTAAGCTTATCATCAACGTAAACTTCAACAGACATGTTTTTCTGATTATCTGCAGCCATGCTGAATTCAATTCGTAAATTAATACCGAGTAAGTTTTTATCAATCGTACGCTTGCCACGTACAATTGTTGTAAAGTCATTCATACCATTATGTTTGGGTCTAATCATATCAATAAATCTTTCTTTGGAAAACATTCAGGATGACGTTGTGCAAATTGTGGCACTTGTTTCTGAAATCCATTTAAATCGGGGATTGTTTGTATAGCGTCATTATTGCGATGAACCAAAGCCAACGTACGTACAAATTTTCCAGTTGGTATTTCTGACCCTTTTGCAGGCACACCGACTTCAACAATAAGGTTGACCCCATGTTTGCCTGCGCGATCCGCAATATGTACGACAGGAAATTTTTCGTTTAATGGTTGATCTTGGATATGAACAACATCTCCGATTTGAACTTTGATTTTTGTGGGGGATGATGAATCTGCGGCCACATCAAAATCAATGCGAATATTTACCCCACCCATTTTATGAACATGGGCGCAATGTTTCCCCGCCTCAATAAAATCCCCTCGAAAGGCAATCAATTCGCTTTGTTTCGGTTTAGCCATACGCAGTATCCTTTTTCGAAAAAAAGACCCCTTCCTAAAAAAGGGGTAATTTCATAATTCTTACGTTATTTTTATGTATTCTGTCAATAAAAAACAGACGATATGGTCAATCCGACTCCGATTGTTTATGACACGCTTAAATTCATTAGTTTGCTGTAAAAGCGTAATTTTGCGTTCGTTCCCTCAAAACCCAAATGCTCAACTTGCATGGGGTGTAGGGATGATTGCGCAAAGTTAACATTGTCATTGGCTCTTAATACGTATGTAGACTTTGACCGGAGTGATGTATTTTCAAGTGTTAATTTTGTGTGCCACTTTTCTTGAGGCTCCTCATGACAGGTCGCGGATTCCATCATTATTTTGTAATCCATAAGCATTACGCTTGTTAAATGGACATTTTGCTGTGTGTCATCAATATCCCCGATCAGAGGTTTTTTCTTACTTTCGGCAGGGAGAATATCTTGTTTATCGAGAGGGAATTCACGCTTTGTCAAATAATTTTTGAATTCTTGGTGAATAACGCTGAAATGGGTATCCAATCCCCCATCTTTATTTGTTTCAGCCAAACGTTCGATTAAATCTTTGGCGGTTGGGATGTGAAGCATGCTTAAAACAGTCCAGGCATCTTCAGAAAAATCATTTTTATCTAATAATTTGAATAATTCGGAGTCTAAAAAACCACTATGGCAATGAAAAAGTCGCCTCAAAGAAAAAAGTGGGGGATCTGTGATTGATAGCATCAACATCATATACACCTCTTTGTAAATAGTTAAACTTATCTTGTTAAAAAGATAAGTTTTTTATAGGGGAAATCAAGGTATTCTGTCAATAAAAATATAGATTTTTTAAAACTTTATGTTGACATCACAGGGGCAGATCGTTACAAAGCCTCCATCTATCCAAGACCATAGGTGTGGGCAACCGCTTAATTTCCTGTGCAGATAGGGCAAACCACTGACGAAACGTAAAACCCCCTCTGGGTTATCTGGTTTTGTATTGTATCGCGCCTTTTCTTGTCTTGGATCGAGTGTATGGATTTAACACCAAGATAAAAGGAGCTCACGCGATGAATCGCGCTCAAAAACAAACCGAATTAAATAACTTGAAAGACGAACTTTCAGGATCAGATATCGTAATCGTATCACACAACAAAGGCATGACTGTTGCGCAAGCAACCAAGTTGCGTTCTGAATTGCGCAAAGTTGGTGCATCTTACAAAGTGACCAAAAATACATTGGCGCGCATTGCGACCAAAGGCACACAGTTTGAATCATTAAATGATATCTTGGTTGGCCCAACAGGTTTGACCACATCAAAAGATCCTTTGGCGGCAGCGAAAGCCATTTACGAATTTGCCAAAACTTCAAATGAGAAGTTGGTCATTTTGGGCGGTTTCTTCGCGAACGAAAAATTGGATGCGAAGCGCATGGAAGCACTAGCGAAATTGCCTTCACTCAACGAATTGCGTGGTATGTTGGTTGGGTTGCTTCAAGCGCCTGCGGCTCAACTTGCGCGCGTTACACGTGCTTATGCCGATAAAGCGGAATAAGCACACAAATTTTACTTACTCAATTTAAACAGCTTTTATAAGGAGACACACAATGGCTGCTAATTTGGAAAAAATCGTAGAAGAACTTTCAGCTTTAACCGTAATGGAAGCAGCTGAACTTTCAAAATTACTTGAAGAAAAATGGGGCGTATCTGCTGCGGCTCCTGTGGCTGTTGCGGCTGCTGGTGGCGCGGCTGTTGCTGAAGAAAAAGACAGCTTCCATGTTGTTCTTGAATCGGCTGGCGACAACAAAATCAACGTGATCAAAGTTGTTCGTGAATTGACAGGTTTAGGCCTCAAAGAAGCGAAAGACCTCGTTGAAGGCGCACCGAAAAACGTAAAAGAAGACGTGGCGAAAGCAGATGCTGAAACCATGAAGAAAAAATTGGAAGAAGCAGGCGCGAAAGTTAAATTGGCGTAATTGCTTCCCATTTTTGGAAGAATTTAAAGGGGCGGGGAGAAATCTCCGCCTTTTTTGTAAATTTTGATTTGATAGCTCTTGATTAGTGGTATAGTTCTTCTGGGCAGGAGGTTAGTGCCATGAAATTTCAAAATCCTATGAATAGCTACGTAGAAAATGCTTCTTGCCCGTGGCTATGGGTTTTAGTATTTGGCTTCTTTTATTTTGCAGTAAAGGGAATTTGGAGTCATGCAGTTATCAGTCTGGTATTGGCAATATGTACGGCTGGAATTTCTTGGCTGATTTACCCCTTTTTTGCTTCGGGTATTTTAGAGAAATATTACTTGCGCAAGGGGTGGACAAGAATTTAGATTTATCACCTCGATTATATATTGATTACGTAAAATAAAATAAGTCTTTACAATTCCTTACCGCCGCGTTAATAATTCGCCCTCAAATCGCGGATTATGGGCTTGAACGATCGATTAAAAGCATAGTTACCTTGTTAAAAACGGGCGGAAAATACCGCGCGTCTGTTTTGCATTGTAACGGGATTAAATGATCGAACAAATTCAAAAAAACAAAATTAAACACTGATGGTGTGTGCGCGTCTTTCGTGCGCACAATATCGTAAACTTAAATTTGGCAACGTAAGATATTTGGAAAGATACCATGACCGCAAAAAAATCGTCTCCTCGCAAGTCACCGACAACAGCTGCAGAAATTGTAAATTCATTCACAGGACGTAAACGCATTCGCCGTTCATTTGGTAAAATTCGCGAAGTTGCGCAAATGCCAAATTTGATCGAAGTACAAAAAGATTCATACGAAGCGTTCTTACAAATGTTGACGCCTGCTGATCAACGCCGCATGCAAGGTTTGAATGAAGTTTTAACATCCGTTTTCCCGATCAAGGATTTCGCCGACAAAGCCGAAATTGATTTCGTATCCTACGAATTGGAACAACCAAAATATGATACAGATGAATGCCGTACACGTGGCATGACATATGCGGCGCCACTCCGCGTGACATTGCGGTTGTCAGTATTCGATATTGACGAAGCCACAGGCCTTCGTTCAATCCGTGACATCAAAGAACAAGATGTTTATTTGGTTGATATGCCACTCATGACTGAAAATGGTACATTTATTGTGAATGGTACTGAGCGCGTGATCGTATCACAAATGCATCGTTCACCTGGTGTGTTCTTTGATCATGATGGCGGCAAAACACATGTATCAGGTAAATATTTATTTGCGGCACGCATTATTCCTTACCGCGGGTCATGGCTCGATTTCGAATTTGATGCAAAAGATGTCTTAAACGTTCGTATCGATCGTCGTCGTAAATTGCCAGTGACCACATTCTTGCGTGCACTTTATTCCGCAAGCACAGAGCAATATATTTTAGACTGTCAGAAAAAAGACAAACCAATCGATCCATTATTGATCGAAGGTATGAGCAACGAAGAAATTTTATCTATCTTCTACAAACGCATTAATTACACCAAAGATAAAAAAGGTTGGAAAACAGAATTTGATGCCGAGCGCATGCGCGGCGTGAAATTGGTACATGACCTTGTCAATGCCGCAACGGGCAAAGTTGTGGCCGATGCAGGTACAAAAGTAACACCACGTTTGGCGCGTAAATTAGCCGAAGATGGTTTGAAAGATATCTTGGTTCAAGAAGATCAATTGGTTGGCGCCTATATCGCGTGCGATGTGATCGACATGAAAACAGGTGCGGTATTGTTCGAGGCAGGTCATGAATTAACCGCCGATGACATTAAAAATTGTATCGATACAGGCATGAATGATTTGCCAGTATTGGGTATTGATCACCTCAATATCGGTGCATATGTCCGCAATACATTGACCGTTGATAAATGTGATACACGCGAAGAAGCGTTGATCGATATTTACCGCGTGATGCGCCCAGGTGAACCACCAACAGTGGAATCAGCCGAAGCTTTGTTCCATTCATTATTCTTTGATCCAGAGCGTTATGATTTATCAGCGGTTGGTCGCGTGAAAATGAATGCCCGTTTGGATTTGAAAGCGGATGATCAATTACGCGTTTTGCGCAAAGAAGACATCATCGCGATCTTGAAATACTTACACGAACTCAAAGATGGTCGTGGCGAAGTGGATGATATCGATAACCTTGGTAACCGTCGCGTGCGTTCGGTTGGGGAATTGATGGAAAACCAAATCCGTATGGGTTTGATGCGTATGGAGCGTGCGATCCGCGAACGTATGTCATCGGTTGATATCGATACATACATGCCGCATGATTTGATCAATTCAAAACCTGCGCAAGCGGCTGTTCGTGAATTTTTCGCATCATCACAATTGTCACAATTTATGGATCAAACAAATCCATTATCTGAAATCACACATAAACGTCGTTTATCGGCGTTAGGCCCAGGTGGTTTGACACGTGAACGCGCTGGTTTCGAAGTGCGTGACGTTCACCCAACTCATTATGGTCGTATCTGCCCGATTGAAACACCTGAAGGACCAAATATCGGTTTGATCAATTCATTGTCAACATTCGCGCGCGTCAATCAATATGGCTTTATCGAAAGCCCATACCGCCGTGTTGTTGATTGCAAAGTAACTGACGAAGTTATTTATATGTCGGCAATGGAGGAGGCGAAATACACAATCGCTCAGGCTAACTCAGAACTTGATAAATCAGGTAAATTTGTTGATGACCTCGTATCATGCCGCGCTGCGGGTGATAACATCATGGTGCAACCATCAACAATCGAATTTATCGACGTATCACCAAAACAAATGGTATCAGTTGCGGCGGCGTTAATTCCGTTCCTTGAAAATGATGACGCGAACCGCGCGCTCATGGGTTCAAACATGCAACGTCAGGCTGTGCCATTATTACGCTCTGATGCGCCATTGGTTGGGACTGGTATGGAATTGACTGTGGCACGCGATTCGGGTGCGGCAGTAACCGCGAAACGTGGCGGCGTTGTTGTCGAAGTTGACGCAAACCGTATCGTTATTCGCGCAACCGAAGATTTGAATGCGGCGGACGCTGTGGTTGACATCTATAAAATGATGAAATTCCAACGGTCAAACCAATCAACATGTATTAACCAAAAACCTTTGGTTAAAGTTGGTGATTCGATCAAGGCAGGCGACGTGATCGCCGATGGTCCATCAACACAATTAGGCGAATTGGCATTGGGTCGTAACGTGCTCGTGGCATTCATGCCATGGAATGGTTACAACTTTGAAGATTCCATTTTGCTGTCTGAAAAAATCGTATCTGATGACGTATACACATCGATCCATTTGGAAGAATTCGAAGTGATGGCACGTGATACGAAATTAGGCCCTGAAGAAATCACACGCGATATTCCAAACGTGGGTGAGGAAGCATTAAAACACCTCGATGAATCAGGTATCGTTCACATTGGTGCGGAAGTTGGTCCAGGCGATATTTTGGTGGGTAAAGTCACACCAAAAGGCGAAAGCCCAATGACACCTGAGGAAAAATTGCTTCGCGCAATTTTCGGTGAGAAAGCGGCTGATGTGAAAGATTCATCATTACGCTTGCCACCAGGTACCGCGGGTACAATCGTTGAAGTACGTGTGTTCAACCGTCGTGGTATCGACAAAGATTCACGTGCGCAATCAATTGAACGTGAAGAAATTGAAAAATTAGCAAAAGACCGTGACGATGAGCGTAAGATCATCGAAGATGGTTTCTTCTCACGTATCAAAGAATTATTGATTGGCCAAGTTGTGGCGACTGCACCGAAAGGCGTATCTGGCATTAACAAAGGTGATAAAATCACCGCGTCATTGTTGGACGGTATTGAAAAACGCGGCCTATGGCGTCAAATTGGCGTTGAAAATGAAAAAGCCATGACCGAAATCGAAGCGGTTGGCAAAACATTTGATGATGCGGTTGATAACCTCAAAGAACGTTTTGAATCCAAAGTTGAAAAATTACAGCGCGGTGACGAATTGCCACCGGGCGTAATGAAAATGGTTAAAGTTTTCGTTGCGATCAAGCGTAAGATTCAACCTGGTGATAAAATGGCGGGTCGTCATGGTAACAAAGGGGTTGTATCACGCATTCTTCCAATCGAAAGCATGCCATACCTCGAAGATGGGACACCTGTTGACGTCGTGTTGAACCCACTTGGGGTTCCCTCACGTATGAACGTGGGTCAGATCTTGGAAACACATCTTGGGTGGGCATCGGCATCGCTTGGTAAACAAATCGGTGAAATGATTGATACGTTCCACAGCCAACAAGAAACCAATGCCGAAGAATTAAAACGTCTCAAGGCTCTTCTCAAAGATATTTACGGCGAGAAAGAGTTTGAGGAAAAAGTTTCATTGCTTGACGATAAACAATTGGTTGAAATGGCGAATAATCTTCGCGGTGGTGTGCCAATGGCAACCCCTGTATTTGATGGCGCGCATGAACCAGATATTTCTGCATTGCTTGAAAAAGCAGGCTTGAATACATCGGGTCAGGTGAAATTGATTGATGGTCGTACAGGTGAACCATTCCACCGTAACGTGACCGTTGGTTACATGTACGTGCTCAAACTTCACCACTTGGTTGATGATAAAATTCACGCACGTTCCATTGGCCCATATTCATTGGTTACGCAACAACCATTGGGCGGTAAGGCTCAATTCGGTGGTCAGCGTTTCGGAGAGATGGAAGTCTGGGCATTGCAAGCCTACGGTGCGGCGTACACACTCCAAGAATTACTCACCATCAAGTCTGATGACGTGGCGGGTCGTTCGAAAGTGTACGAAGCCATCGTTCGCGGTGAAGATAATTTCGAAATTGGTGTTCCTGAATCATTCAACGTTTTGACCAAAGAATTAAAAGCTCTTGGTTTGAATGTTGAAATGAAACAATCGAGCAAGTAATCAAAAGATAAGAAAGACACAAAGGTAGATTAACATGAACGAACTTATGAATCTTTTCGGACAGCCAACAGGCCCACAATCTTTTGACTCGATCCGTATTTCACTCTCATCACCAGAGCAAATGTTGTCATGGTCATATGGCGAAGTGAAAAAACCAGAAACCATTAATTATCGTACATTCAAACCTGAACGCGATGGTTTATTCTGCGCACGTATCTTTGGCCCGATCAAAGATTATGAATGTTTGTGCGGTAAATATAAACGCATGAAGTACAAAGGTATTATTTGTGAAAAATGTGGCGTTGAAGTCACATTGACTAAAGTACGTCGTGAACGCATGGGTCACATTCAATTGGCGTCACCTGTCGCTCACATCTGGTTTCTTAAATCATTGCCATCACGTATCGGTTTGATGCTTGATATGACACTCAAAGATTTGGAACGTATTTTGTACTTTGAAAATTACATTGTGATCGATCCAGGTCTAACCGCTTTGAAACCTCTTCAATTATTATCTGAAGAAGATTTCATGAACGCGCAAGACGAATACGGTGATGATTCATTCCGCGCAGGCATCGGCGCAGAAGCTCTCAAAGAACTTCTCTCTGCCATGAACATGGAAGAAGAAAAAGTCAAAACCGAAGAAGCATTGCGCGATACATCATCCGAAACCAAACGCAAAAAATTGGTTAAACGTTTGAAATTGGTTGACAGCTTCATCACATCTGGCACACGCCCCGAATGGATGATATTGGATGTTGTTCCTGTATTGCCGCCTGAATTGCGTCCTTTGGTGCCATTGGATGGTGGTCGTTTTGCGACATCAGATTTGAATGATTTATATCGTCGTGTGATCAACCGTAACAACCGTTTGAAACGTTTGATCGAATTGCGTGCGCCCGATATCATCGTGCGTAACGAAAAACGCATGTTGCAAGAATCAGTTGATGCGTTGTTTGATAATGGTCGTCGTGGTCGCGTGATTACAGGCGCGAATAAACGCCCACTCAAATCATTGTCTGACATGCTCAAAGGGAAGCAAGGTCGTTTCCGTCAAAACTTGCTCGGAAAACGTGTTGATTACTCTGGTCGTTCGGTTATCGTTGTGGGCCCAGAATTAAAATTACATCAATGTGGTTTGCCAAAGAAAATGGCGCTCGAATTATTCAAACCATTTATCTATCACAAATTGGAATTATACGGATTGGCAACAACCGTCAAAGCCGCGAAGAAAATGGTTGAACGCGAACGTCCAGAAGTATGGGATATTTTGGAAGAAGTTATCCGCGAACACCCTGTTCTGTTGAACCGTGCGCCAACATTGCACCGTTTGGGTATCCAAGCGTTTGAACCGACCTTGATTGAAGGCAAAGCTATTCAATTGCACCCGCTCGTGTGCACCGCTTTTAACGCGGACTTTGACGGTGACCAAATGGCTGTTCACGTTCCATTGTCAATCGAAGCGCAACTTGAGGCGCGCGTATTGATGATGTCAACCAACAACATCTTGTCACCTGCGAACGGTAAACCAATTATCGTTCCAACACAGGATATCGTTTTGGGTCTTTACTATTTGTCCATCGCACTTGATGGCCAACCAGGTGAAGGCATGATCTTCCGTGATATCGGTGAAATTCAACACGCATTGGAAAGCAAAGACATTACCTTGCACACCAAAATCAAAGCGCGTTATCACACCGTGAACGAAGCAGGCGAAAAAGTTTCACCTGTGATCGAAACCACGGCGGGTCGTATGTTCATGGCAGATTTATTGCCGCGTCATCCGAACGTAAATGTGAAAATTTTGAACACGATTTTGACGAAGAAAGAAATTTCGAACTTAATTGACATCGTGTATCGCCATTGTGGTCAAAAAGAAACCGTTATCTTCGCTGACCGTATGATGAAACTTGGTTTCAAATATGCGTGTATCGCGGGTATTTCGTTCGGTAAAGACGACATGGTTATTCCTGTTGCCAAAGAAAAATTTGTGGCAGAGGCGGAAACCAAGGTCAAAGAATACGAACAACAATACCAAGATGGTTTGATCACCAAAGGTGAGAAATATAACAAAGTTGTCGATATTTGGTCACGTTGTACAGATGACGTTGCTGATGCGATGATGAAAGGTATTTCGGATATTTCATCAGGTAAACTCAATGCGGTTTACATGATGGCGCATTCAGGTGCGCGTGGTTCTGCGGCGCAGATCCGTCAGCTCGCAGGTATGCGCGGTTTGATGGCGAAACCATCAGGTGAAATTATTGAGACACCAATTATTTCAAACTTCAAAGAAGGTTTGTCGGTGCTCGAATACTTTAACTCAACCCACGGTGCGCGGAAAGGCTTGGCGGATACCGCTTTGAAAACTGCGAACTCTGGTTACCTCACACGTCGTTTGGTGGATGTCGCGCAAGATGCGGTTATCCTCGAAGATGATTGTGGTACGACACGCTTTATCACATTGAAAGCTGTGATGAACGGCGCCGATGTTGTGGTTGGTTTGGGCGAGCGCGTATTAGGTCGTTCGGCGGCAACAGATGTTAATCACCCGATTACTGGTGAATTGATTGTTGCGCGTAACGAATTGATCGACGAAGTAATTGCCGAGAAAATTGACACAGCTGGTTTAGATTTCATCCAAGTGCGTTCAACACTTGTGTGCGAAACTGAATTGGGTGTCTGTGGTAAATGTTATGGTCGCGACCTCGCGCGCGGCACACCTGTAAATATGGGTGAGGCTGTGGGCGTTATGGCGGCACAATCAATCGGTGAACCTGGTACACAATTAACCATGCGTACGTTCCACATTGGTGGTGCGGCACAACGTGGCGCTGAGAAATCAAGTTTCGAAGCGACCATGAATGCTACTGTCGAAGTTCGTCATGAAAACGTTGTGAAAAACTCTGACGGTATCAATATCGTGATGGGTCGTAACACTGAAATCGCACTCAAAGATGCAAAAGGCTCAGAGAAAGTCGTTCACCGCGTACCATACGGATCACGCTTGCTCGTGGCCACTGGTGCAAAGGTAACCCCAGGTCAGAAATTGGCCGAATGGGACCCATTCACCGTGCCAGTGATCACCGAAAAAGACGGTGTGGCGCATTACTTTGATTTGACACCTGGTTTGTCGATGTCTGAGAAAATGGACGAAGCAACAGGTATTTCATCGAAAGTCGTTATCGACTGGCGTTCACAACCAAAAGGCAGTGATTTGAAACCACGTATTTCGTTACTTGATAAAAAAGGTGGCGTTATTCATTTGGCCTCTGGCTTGCCAGCAAATTACTACATGTCGGTTGACTCGATCTTGTCTGTACAAAATGGTCAGGAAGTGAAGGCGGGTGATATCATCGCGCGTATTCCACGTGAGACATCGAAAACACGTGATATTACTGGTGGTTTGCCACGCGTTGCCGAATTATTCGAAGCGCGTCGTCCGAAAGATGCCGCGATCATTTGTGAAATCGAAGGTCAGGTTGAATTCGGTAAAGATTATAAATCAAAACGCCGTTTGGTTGTAAAACCAATCGATAAGAATGAAGAACCAAAAGAATACTTGATTCCAAAAGGTCGTCATTTGGCTGTTGCCGAAGGTGACTATGTTCGTAAGGGTGACCGTTTGGTTGATGGTGCGATGGTTCCGCATGATATCTTAGATGTTATGGGTGTTGAAGCGTTGGCTGATTACCTTATCAACGAAATCCAAGATGTCTATCGTTTGCAAGGTGTGAAGATCAACGATAAACACATCGAAGTCATCGTGCGTCAAATGTTACAAAAAGTGGAAGTTCTCGAAGTGGGTGATACAACTTACCTCGTGGGCGAACATGTTGAACGTGATGATTTCGAAGCTGAACGTCAAAAATATCTTGCTGATGGTAAACGCCCACCTGTTGGTCGCCCGATCTTGCAAGGTATCACCAAGGCATCGTTGCAAACACGTTCATTCATTTCTGCGGCATCGTTCCAAGAAACCACACGTGTTCTTACCGAAGCATCAACACAAGGCAAAGTCGATGTGTTGAATGGCCTCAAAGAAAACGTGATCGTGGGTCGTTTGATCCCTGCAGGTACGGGCGCGTATGTGAACTTGCTCAAACGCGTTGCGGCGCAACGTGACCAAGTGGCGATTGCGGCACAACAGCAAGCAACCGCCGATTCCATCGCAGCAAACGATCAAAGCGATGATATCAAAGCGCTTGAGAAAAAAACCGCATAATTTTTAACGGTTTAGAGAATTGAATGAGGGGTTTGGGTTTTCCAAACCCCTTTTTTCTTGACATATTTTCGTCAAAAGGCGTAGGTTTTGATGGTAATTTCGATATAAGGAGTTTTGAAAATGACTGAGTTAGTTCAAGAGAAATCAACATCGACAGGGGATCGTGCACTTAGAATCATCTCTGCTTTTTCTGGTATTCCAGTTATGGTTGGTGGAATGTCGTTTGGTATGCTGTATGGATATCCTGTTCTTGCAGGTTTATCGTTGGCAGTTGGATGGGGTGGAGTCCGTTATTTCGCATCCTCACAAACAGATCTAAATCTTCCTGATCAGATAAAAGAATCTATTCAAAATTGGAAAAAACCATCGTGGAATAAGGCGGCTTTTATTCTTGCTGGGCTGGCTGGCTATGGTATCTCTTCTGCTGCAATCGATTTAAATCAAGGGGCTGCAGAGTGTCAACAACAATTCGCTACCGAGCAAGCCGAAATTCGTAAACTTCCTGCTCTCAATCCTGACGCGTCTATTCAAATTGATGTTACTCTTCGCAACCATTTTTGTTCGCCGTCAGATATTGCAGATAAAAAAGCAATTACTGTGCCGTTTGATAATAAACCACATCGTCTTGAGTGTGGTTTAGATAACAAATAAAGGGATTTTCACATGCCATCATTTGATCGTAATAAAATATTAGTCGCTGGATTTACAATCGTTGCCGCAGGTGTTGCTACCTATCTCGCGCGCAGAGAATTGAAAAAAATGAATTTTGAATGGGATGATATTGATGGTGATGAATATCGTGGATATGCGCGCAACCTTGAGGGAATAATTCCTCCAATACAATAATATCTAACTGTGTAAAAGGAGTGGAAAGATATGACTGAGTTATTTGACCCGCCCATTGATAAAAGAACATTACCAAACCTCCAGACAAGAAACCCTATGACGTATTGCTTGATGGTGGCGGCATTAGGTTTGACGTCTGCCGCGATCGCAGAAGAAGTTATCAATCCGTCTCTCAATTGGGGTAATGTTGTTTCACCTAAAATAGCGCCGCCTCAGCAAGAACCAGAAACCTTCTGCCAGAATGTGGCAAAGCATGATAATCCTATGGCAGAACTCATTGGCCGAACAGTCTGTGGTCATCAACCAAAACCGCCCCAGTTTTGAGGTAAAATAGCTTTATAAACCGCCTCCTTAAAAAACTTAGGGGAATCTTAATTTTTTTCTTGAATTATAGTATATTAGTAGAGTATAGAGTACCGACGTACGTGCCACTGTCCCGTGGCCCCCTACCAATGGGGGTGCCCCTTTAAGGAGTACGAGGTTCCTTCCGAGAGATGAATCGGTTACGGAGCTTCCCCCAAAAGGCTGGTTATGCAACGGCGATAAAAACTTGATGTTAACTCGTGGTCGAAAGACCACATTGATATAGGGATTTTACGCTCATGACCAGCACCACTACCCCGAACGGGGGAGTTGTACTCCGCCTATCCGCATTTAAAAAATCAAATGCAAAAAAATCAAATGATCGCATTCACGCGCCTCATGCATTTTCAGGCACGCCATGTTTCCGCGGCACTATTGATGATGTTGTGCGCGAATTGCAACCATCTGTGCCTTTATATATCACCCGTCCTGATGTGTTGGCCGACGAAGTATCAACATTTGTGAAATCATTTCCTGGTGAAACTGTGTATGCAGTGAAATGCAACACAGACAAAGCTGTATTGTCAGTGATGCACAAAGCTGGTGTGAAATCATTTGACGTTGCATCACTCGAAGAAATTCGCATGATCCGTAAAATTGCACCGAAAACAAAACTTTATTTCATGCACCCAATTAAATCACCTGAATCAATTCGTGAAGCCTATTTCACGCATGGCGTGCGCGCGTTTGTGATTGATTGCAAAGATGAGCTTTACAAAATTATGCGCGAAACAGATTTGGCAACAGATTTGGAATTATTCGTGCGTTTGGCATTGCCAAAGAATAAGAAAGCATTGATTGATTTCTCATCCAAATTTGGTGCTTTGCCTGCTGAATCTGCTGAATTATTATCTCTTGCGCGCAACGTATCATCACGTTTGGGTTTATCGTTACATGTGGGTACACAATGCACTGATCCATCTGCGTATAAACGCGCAATCAAAGACGCAGCGGCAGTCATTAAAAATGCAAATGTGACCGTTGATGTACTTGATGTTGGTGGTGGATTCCCTGTTGAATATCCGGGTCAGGACGTACCACCATTATCTGATTTTATGAATGCTATCAAAGATGGTATCGCGCAATATAAATTATCGCACATGGAATTATTGTGCGAACCAGGTCGTGCGCTTGTGGCGCGCTCAACATCATTAATTGTGCGTGTTGATGGCCGCAAAAATGATTTATTATTTATCAATGATGGTACCTATGGCGGTATGTTTGATGCGGGTTCAACCGTGCGTTCACGTTTTCCTGTGCGCCGTATTTCATTCCGCGCGCAAACACAAAATGTGGAATCGCTTCCATTCCGTTTTGCAGGTCCGACATGTGATTCCATCGACATGATGGATGGCCCATTTTATTTGCCTGCCGACATCAAAGATGGCGATTGGATTGAAGTTGGCCACATGGGCGCGTATAGCGAAGCCATGCGCAGCAACTTCAATGGCTTTGGCCATTGCGATAAAGTTATGTTGCTCAAATAACGTATTAACGTATGTTATTCAGAAGCAGAAATATCTCAAAGGGCGCATTATGCGCCCTTTGTTATTTATATGTTACGATTGATTTATCAAATGTTATAGACTATCAATAATGATAGATTTAGAAAATTAACTTTTTTATGTAAGGCATAATCATGAAACAGATCAAAAAAATTCTTATAGTATTTTCGGTTCTTATTTTGGTTACAGGCTGCGCTGCAACACCCAGTCAGAACACATATATGGAGAATGAAGCAGGCAAAGCACGCAAAGTAGAATTTGGTAAAGTTGTTGACGTTCGTCCCATCACAATTAAATCACAAAATACGGGTGGTGGTGCGTTGGTTGGCGGCCTTGCGGGTGCGGGAATTGGCAGTCAAATTGGCGAAGGCGATGGGAATGGTGCCGCCATTATTGTTGGTGCATTAGGGGGAATGGTCGCAGGTGCGGTGGCCGAAAACCAAATGGGCAATAAAGAAGGTTTTGATATCACCGTGACATTGCGCGATGGTGGAACAGTGACAGTGTCCCAATATTTTTCTGAAACTGATGAAAGAATTAAAGTCGGGCAGCGCGTCATGGTGCAAACATCGGGCGATTATATGCGCGTATTACCAGCAAGCCATTTGCCCGAATCGATCAAACGTCCGAAAAAAATTGACGTTGTTGATTGATAGTTAAGCATCCGTAGCTCAGCTGGATAGAGCGTTGCCCTCCGGAGGCAAAGGTCAGAGGTTCGAATCCCCTCGGATGCGCCAACTTAAAATTTATAATTATTTTTAAAAAATAAAAATCTATTTCCACTTGGTTTTTCCGCTCCATTTTAATGCGAGCGCATCAAGCGAATCTATGACCTTTTCTAATTCATGCCCGCGATCTGTAAGGCTATAGGTCACCTTTGGTGGAATAGTTGCTTCGTGGTGGCGATTTAAAATACCAACATCCTCCAGCATGCGTAACCGCTCGGTTAGTACCTTGGCTGATATGGTGGGCATTTGTTTTTTTAATTGACCAAAGCGCATATCACCGCGCGTGCGAATAAGCCATAAAATATAGGTTGTCCATGGCCCGCTTAAAATAGAAATTAATCCATGCAGAGCGCAATCCATAGAACTATAGCTCATGAGATTAATATGGCTTGATTTGCGTTTCATTTAATAGTTACTTTCAGGTAATTAGTTACTTTAAAGTTCTTAGTTGCTATTCGTAATTTATACCATTAAATATATCATCATTGATAGAAATTTTTTCTAACCAATTTATTTTAAAGGAGATGTTATGAAACTATATTACAGCCCAGCGTCATGCGCGATGTCACCCCATATTGTTCTCAATGAATTAGGGTTAACCTATGATTTAGAGCGTGTTGATCTCAAAACCAAAACTACTGAAACAGGCAAAGATTTTAATGCAATCAATGAACAGGGCGCTGTACCATTTCTTGTTTTAGATAATGGCGAAACCTTGACAGAAGGCGCGGCAATTGTGCAATATCTGGCCGATCAAAAACCAAATATAGGTCTTATTCCTGCGGCTGGAACATTGGAACGCACGCGTGTTCAGGAATGGTTGAATTATATTTCAACTGAAATGCACAAAACACATGTTCCGTTATTCAAGCCAGACTATCCAGAGGAATCAAAGAAGATTGCATTGGCAAATGTAAAAAAAGCTTATGACTATGTTTCAAAAAAACTTGGTACAAAATCCTATTTGTTAGGTGAGCAATTCACAGTGGCCGATGCATATTTATTCACGGTGATTAACTGGCATAATTTTATCAATCTTGATATTTCACCATGGCCAGTTTTGGTGGAATACCAAAAACGTGTGAGTGCGCGCCCATCTGTAATAGCCACAATGGAAAAAGAGGGGCTTTTAAACAAAAAAGCTGCATAGTCTTCCTAGATTCAGCGCCAGAGGTTCTTTCACTAAAACCTCTGGCGTTTTATTGAATTACATGACCCAGCTTATACTTAATGATTTGTACAAATCATCCATTTTGGTAGTTATTTTACTACGAATAAAAAGTTAAAATTAATTACATTTTAAATGTCGGGACATTTCCTTCGTTTGATGGTGATGCGCTAATTGATGTCCCTCCATTATTATTAACCTTTTTCCAATACCAATCGAAGGCGAAATTACTAAAAATAGCGCATTAATATAATTGACATAACTATATTAATGCACTATACTCATTTGGTGGTTGAATTTTTGAGGAGAGCCAAATGGTTGATTTAAGTAGTAATTGGGAAAGCGCAAGTCAGATAGATAAAAAACAAATTTTTACCGTTCATTTGGTATCCACACCAGAAGAATTAGTCAATCAGTGGAATCCGGTCTTCGAACAAGTGTTTACGGACGAAAATGATAGAGAGCCAATTGAAACTTTATTAGAACGTCTTTCGAATGGTGAAAAATTTTTTATGATGCGCAATTCTCATGGTGATGTTGTGGGTATTGAACTTCCTCAAATTATGCAAGGGTCGACTGCCATGTATATTCCATGGACTGGTGTTTTAGAAGAATATCGTAACTTAGGTATTGGCACTATAATGAATAGTACTATTTCAAATTACATGAAAAATAATTTTGGTGTTACCCATACCTTACTAGATATTGAGGATCCCGATCGTCTTCATACATCGGCTTATGATCCAGAAGAGATGCCTGAAGCAATTGAATTGGCAGCAAGACGCGTGAATTATTGGCGTCGTGTTGGTGACGGCACCGGCGTGAATGGTGGTGGCTTTGTTGTTGTAAATGATACAACATTACCAACTGGTCAAAAATTAGAGTATGTTCGTCCAGCATCAGATGATAATAATAAAATTCAGGCCTATGATCATATGTGTATCCGCTTTGATGATAAATCCTTAATTTCTGAGCATATGAACCCAGAGCAGACTGCAGTATCTAGAGATTTCGTAAGACAATGTTATCTAGATATGAATCGTCTTCAATATGGAGATATTTCTGAAGCTGAACTACGTGGAACATTTCCAGCAATTAATCAATATCTTACAGATATTGATAACATTAGCTCTGAGTTTTTACCGATTGATACAACGCCCATTGTACAAAAATCGTCACCTAGATTAGATGTAGAAGTGGTGATGGTTCCCCCAGAACAGCCTAGAGCGCGAGATCTGCAATTAGGACCGGCCATACAAATGAGGGGATTGGGCTAATACACGTCCTAATTTTATTTAAAAAATTGCATGCGGCCGAACGAAAGTTTCGGCCGAATTTTTTATATTAAAAAGATTATTTTATAGCGGGTATTTTATTGACATAAAAAGTTGATTGGCCTATAAGTATATACTATGAAAAACACCCTATCAGAGCCCGTGCAATTAGGCAAAGCCCCCGCGAATTTGGCCAATAAGCCAAAATTTAGCAGCTATTTCAACAACCGCCAAAAATTCCGTGCGGTTGCAATGGGTTCGGCATTATTGGTAAGTGCATGGGGTGGCGCGCATTTGGCGGGATGGGATAAATTTCTGGATCCGACGCTACCACTTGCCACTGATGCGGAATTAAATGAAGCCAATTATCCTAACCGCATTGTGATGTCGGAAACACTCATCAATCGTATTAATGTAACGGCTAGATGTACCATCACTACACGCTCTTATGGTTTGGTGCATGTTTATGCAGATATACCATATGGATTACCTGAAGGTATTGAAGAGCACCAAGTAAGCAAAGAAGAAGATGTTTTGCCAACCTGCATCAACATGATCAGGGATAAATTTAGTAATGGACGGGCAAGAAATGTTACATACGAAATAAATATAAAAAATGCATGGAGCGGGTCTGTTGCTGCGCCAGGTTTTGGCCCATTTGAAGATGGGGATGAAAATGGCAACGGCATTCGTAATGAAAGCCTTCCTCTATCATTGGGAAATAAATGGCACGATAATGATGCGATTGAACGATTAGAAGAAGCACAAGAAGATTATCTAAGTGTAAAGCAAGCTTTGCGTGATCGTGATAATCGATCTGCAAATTTATTAGGGCGCGCTTGGCAATGGACAAAAGATACCGCCTATAGCGCAATTGGATGGGAAACCATGGCCGATCAAATACAACAAAGCTTATGGGATAGAGTCACAGGAGGAAATAATGAAGCACACCCCTCGTGATGATTTTGAAAATGCGCAACCATTACCTGATTTCCGTCATTATCTGTCGGAAAATAAACCATTATCAGTGCGTTTTACTGAGGCAATTTTAGATAGCAAATTTGTATTTCGATCTATTATGGGCGCAGGTTTAGCCATTGCAGGTGTTGCGGTAGCGGATATTAAATATGGCAGTCATAATTTCACAAAAACGCTCACTTGTGATGTTTCTTATATTGATACAGAGCGAAACCAATTAGTCAAAGTGACGCACAACTCATCACAGAAAACAATGTTAACGGTATTCCATGGATGTGCACAAGTATTGGAATCAATTGATGGCGAGGCGCGTACCTTTGTTGATTACACATCAAATTCGGGGGTTGTTATACCTGGATTAAACATTATCGATGGATCACCTATGTCTCTCGGTTTGAAGGGCGCCCAATTATCGGAAGGAAATGCAAATGATCGCCTTGCGGCCGCTAAAGAAGAAAATCAAAGTAACCGTCGTTGGCTTGTTGAAAATTATATGCGCATTGCGGGACAAACTTATGCGCTTGAAAATATTCAATTCCAATACCATCAGGCTGGTTATACTATTTCAGATAAAATGGAATATACGGTAAGTGATATCGGTTATTGGTTTGAAGAAAAGGGGCGCGAAGCTTCGAATATTATGGGCCGTTTGATGGGCGCACCCAATCAAAGCCCAAATTGAGGGAATAATTCTTTTTGGGTTGTTTCAATATTCTTGATATCAAAATCTTTGATTAAATCTTCAAATAATTGATGCCAATTAACTTCGGCCTGCAAATGGATAAATACAGATCCTAATCCCAATGCTGCACGATCCATGAATACAAATTCACGCGGAATTTTAATGCCGCCGCCAATACGTTTTAATTCGGTGTGAACATGTTGCGCCGTTTCGCGTCCATACACACCATGTTTTGTCTCGCCAATCACACGTACTTTATCATCCAAAATTGGATCATATAAAAACCGCGCCCAGACGCTTAAGATTTCAATTTGCTCACGCGTAAGATTTTGAAATCCCCAAATTTCAAAAGCGTGAACTGTTTGATCAAGATCGTTATTTTGTAATGAACGATAGAGCTGAATAACGCCGTCAACAAAAGATGGCGGGAAAATACGTATACATCCAAAATCGAGAAGATTGATCGATAAATCATCACGTACCGTATAATTTCCTAAATGCGGGTCACCATGAATAATACCCGCGTGATATAAAGGCACATACCATGCCCGAAATAAATTCAGGGCGATTTGATTGCGTGTTTTTACATCGTGATCTTTGAAATTTAAAATTTTTGTACCATCAACCCATTCGCTAACTAATAAGCGATCGGTTGATAACCCATCAAAAATTTGCGGTACATGAACATTGTCTTCGCCACGCAATAAATGCGTATATAATTTTTGATGGCGGGCTTCGCGTTTGTAATCTAATTCCTCGAATAATCGATCTTTTAATTCTTCGAAAATTTCATCTGTTTTAATCGATTGATCATACATTTGATAAATCGAAAAAATAATTTTGAGCTGATTAAGGTCGGCATTAATCGCCGATTGCATATCAGGATATTGTAATTTACACGCGACATGATCACCGCTTAAGGTCACGGCCTTATGCACTTGGCCCAAACTTGCGGCGGCGGTCGCGTTCATATCAAATGATGTGAATCGTGCCTCCCAATCCGCACCCAATTCATGGCGCATACGACGACGCACGAACGATGGGTTCATCGGCGGTGCATTCGATTGCAATTGTTGAAACGCATCGGCATATTCGGGCGGCAGCGCCTCGGGGATCGTTGATAAAATCTGCCCAACCTTCATAAGAGGGCCTTTGAGATTACCGAGCGCGAGCATTAGATCTTGCGCGTGCGTATCACGATCAATTTTTAATCCCAAAAATTTTTCGCCCGCAAGTTTCATTGCGAGGCCTGCCATCGTACCCGACACGCGCCCATATCGCGTGACCGAAGCTGTCATATTTTTATCAATAGTGGAATCGTTTTTGGACATACGTATATATATGGAGTGCGGCGCAATAAAGTCAAAACTTTTTCTTTGAAATAACCTATGTTATAGTCCTTTTCATGACAAAAAATATTGATGAGATTAAAGATAAGATTATTTCGGAAGCCATTAAGCATGTCACCGTCAATGGTTGGACATGGCGCGAAATCGAGGAATCTGCAAAAAGGGCGGGTTTTAATGACGGTATGGAATATGCGGTCTTCCCCGCGGGTTTAAACGATGCGGTTGCCCATTTTTCGGTGATGGTTGATCGCCGCATGATGGATAAATTAAAAAATATCCCGATGGAATCATTGCGTATGCGCGATCGTGTACGCGTGGCGGTGATGACACGGTTTCAAATCATGGCGCAAATGGGCGCGCGTGATATTATGCGCTCGACGTTATCTTATTGGGCATTACCCACGCGCGTGATGATGGGGCAGCAAATTTTGTGGCGCACCGCCGATCATATTTGGTCATGGGCGGGTGATACCGCCACCGATTATAACCGTTATACCAAACGCGGGTTATTGGCATCGATCATTATGGGTACATCATTGGTGTTTATTGATGATGATACGGATGATTTGATTACAACGCGCGCCTTCCTTGACCGCCGCATTGATAACATAATGGAAGTGGGCAAAATCATGGGCGGGGCGAAAACGATGGCATCAACCTTTATGAACAAATATAATAATACGCGCCGTTCATAATTATTGTTTTTCCCTTCGAATCCTGTGAATTAACCATTATTTCCTTTGGCATTTTGTTGAAATGGGGCGCGCCGTCCCGTACAAATACTCATCCAAACAACAAAATGAACGATAAAGGAACGTGACCCCTATGGCACAATCAAAAGCGCACCCTGTAGAAGCCAACCAAAATGCCGATGTTAAAGATATTGCCAAGGACATTGGGGGCGTATCGGGTCAACGCCTTCGTACATATTTGGATCGAATTGAAAGATTAGAAGCTGAGAAAAAGGCTTTGGCCGAAGATATCAAAGATATCTATGCGGAAGCCAAAGCGGTGGGGTTTGACAGTAAAACCTTGCGCAAAGTATACCGTTTGCGTCTGATGAACACCGACAAACGCCGCGAAGAAGAAGAATTATTAGAGCTTTACAAAGCCGCTGTTGGTTTAGAATAAGTTGAAATCACGTAATGGTTGTATAATAGAAACCTAATATAACCATTTCCCAAGGCTCATTTAACCCAATTTTCATAGTTTCCGTATATTGTGTCCATAAGGGGAAAATTATGGACGCAACTCCGTCACTACAAACCATCATGAACAGCATGGTCAATCGGCTTGAAGACCTCATGCCTGCAGACGTGTATGGCGATATGGCGGCGGGGGCTGAATGGCCGATGATTGAGGTGTATATCCGCCTTGACCCACTTCTTGCTGATTTATTCAAACAATACCAAGATGCCCGCAATCGTTACGCATCAATTGAACGTGAACGCGGCGCACATGACCCGTTGGTTGATGTCACGCGCGATATGACCGACAGCGCACACGCGGCGGTGACAACACGTTATATCGAATTGCAAGACGACGAAGAATTTCAAGGCAGTGTTGCAGGTGAAACACAACGCGTAAAAATTTTGGATGTGAATGCCATGCAAAATGATGCAATCAAACGCGCGCAAAAAGATAATGATATTTATACAGGTATTGCATTCATGTTATGGGCGGCGATGATTGTCGAACAGAAAAAACAAATGGAATCGCTTCGTCAATCATTCGCGCGGGCGTTTAAGCCCGAAGTCGAAGCGGCGTAAAATTTATCCCATTCGCGTTTTTACCAATTCATCAACAACGGACGGGTCGGCTAATGTTGATGTATCGCCCAAATTATCCAATTCATTGGCAGCAATTTTGCGCAATATGCGGCGCATAATTTTGCCCGAACGTGTTTTGGGTAACCCCACGGTAAAATGAATGACATCCGGCGATGCAATCGGGCCAATGATACGGCGCACCGTTTGAATGATATTTTGTTTCATTGCATCATTGGCGTCGATACCAACCGATAATGTGACATAGGCATAAATACCTTGGCCTTTGATATCATGCGGGAAACCGACCACAGCCGATTCTGCTACGCCATCACATTCATCAATCGCGCTTTCAACCTCTGCGGTGCCAATGCGGTGGCCTGATACATTGATCACATCATCCATGCGGCCTGTAATCCAATAATCGCCATCATCATCACGGCGTGCGCCGTCACCTGTGAAATAATAACCAGGGAATGTTGAAAAATATGTTTGCACAAACCGCGCATGGTCTTTGTACACGGTGCGCATTTGCCCTGGCCATGAATCGGTAATGACCAATGCGCCTTCGCACGCGCCATCTAATATATTTCCGTTGGTATCAACGATTGATGGTTTCACGCCAAAAAATGGTTTGGTGGCTGAGCCTGCTTTTGAAGATGGGTGTTGCGCCACGGGGGTAATCATATGCCCGCCCGTTTCCGTTTGCCACCATGTATCAACGATGGGGCATTTTTTATTACCAACCACATCATGATACCAATGCCATGCTTCGGCATTAATTGGTTCGCCCACTGTGCCCAACACGCGTAATGATTGGCGTGATGTTTTTGTGACCCATTCATCGCCTTGGCGTAAGATTGATCGTATCGCCGTTGGGGCAGTGTAGAAAATGGATACCTTATGTTTATCAATCACATTCCAGAAGCGTGACCAATCGGGATAATTCGGCACGCCTTCAAACACCAATGATGTTGCACCATTGGCGAGCGGGCCATACACGATATATGAATGCCCCGTTACCCACCCCACATCGGCCGTGCACCAATAAATATCATCGTCTTTATAATCAAACGTGACCTGATGCGTGAGTGACGCATAAACAATATACCCGCCCGTTGTGTGCAACACGCCTTTGGGTTTTCCTGTGGAGCCCGATGTATATAGAATAAACAACGGATCTTCGGCGCGCATGGGTTCGGCTTGGCAATCCGTTGATTGTGTGTCGACAATATCATGCCACCATACATCACGCGCGGCATTCCATGAAATTTTCCCGCCCGTACGTTTGAATGTTAAAACAGTGTGCACATCAGGGCATTGTTTTAACGCTTCATCTGTGTTTGCTTTTAATGGAATTTTTTTGCCGCCGCGCACGCCTTCATCTGCGGTAATGACTACATTCGATTCGCAATCAAGAATACGATCTTTGAGCGATTCAGGTGAAAACCCACCAAACACAACCGAATGAACCGCGCCAATACGCGCGCAGGCGAGCATGGCATAAACCGCCTCTAACCCCATCGGCATGTAAATCGTGACGCGATCACCTTTTTTGACATTGCGGGCTTTTAAAGCATTCGCGACTTGGCAAACTTTGTTCTTTAGTTCGCGGTAAGTGATTGATTTGGTGTCCGATGGTTCATCACCCTCGAATATCAATGCAACTTTATTGCCGCGTTTGATCACATGACGATCAACACAATTGACACACGCATTTAAAACACCATCTTCGTACCATTTGATCGATACATCGCCAATAAAAGATGTATTTTTAATTTTTGTTGGAAATTTGATCCAATCAATACGTTCGGCCATACGTGCCCAAAAATAATTCGGATCAGTAATTGATGATTGATAGAGTTCGTCAAAGTTGATCATAGTGCCCCCATAAAAATATTTAGGTTATTTTCTCAACATAAATTTCAGGATCATCAGGATTATTATCTGATTTTTTTGTTTTATCTGATTTTTGTTTGAAACGCAAAGTCATCAACCCCGCGCCCGCGATGACCAATGCACCGCCAGTTATCAATTGCGATGTTAATGGTTCATCCAATAAAATAATACCAAAAATAACACCAAATAATGGGTATAGCAATAAATACGGCGTGACATTTGTCATGCTGTTTCGCGATAAAATACGTTGCCACAATATGAATGCCAGATTAAGAAATAAAACTTGGTACGCCAATATTAAACCTAATTTTGTCCAATTGGCGTCTTGTAATTGTTGAATCTGATTTGATTCTAAAAACAACCCTGCAATCAATATAATTGGAAACCCGAGAAGGCTAGGGATACACAATAATGTTGCGACATCAATTTTCCCCATTTTCTTTAAGATTAAAGTTGAGATGGCACCAAAGAAAGAACAAATAATCACGAGGGCAATATTGACGGCTTGGCCTTGTAAATTGGGCGTGCCGAAGACGACCATTAATCCGATCAGACAAATCATAATCCCGATAATGGTTTTTAGGTTTATATTTTCCTTTAAATAAAACACACCAATCAAAACAGAAAATAATGTTCCTGATTGTTGTAATAATGTAAATGTCGATGCATCAATATGTTCCAATGCAATCCACATTAACACTTGATGCATAAACATTTGCGTAAAGGTGAAAATGGCTAATAATTTCCATGTTTGTTTATCTGGCATTTTACGCATAAAACACAACGCTAATGATCCGATTAATATTGTGCGTACCGTAAGGCTAAGGATAGGCGTTAATTCTTGAAACATAATTTTGGCAACCGACATGGCGGTTCCCCACAATGTAATTACCAATAAAATTGTAAATGTATCCGTTAGTGATAAATGTTTTTGCATGGAATAAATTATTCTGCCAACTTCAAAATGATATCCCATTCTGTTTTGGTAATGGGCATGACTGATAAACGCGATTGTTTAATAAGGGCAATATTTTGTAATGATTTTGTGGTTTTAATAGTAGCCAATGTCACGGGTGTTTTGAATTTTTTATGTGGCGTGACATCCACCATCACAAAACGCCCCGTTTCATCGGTGGGATCGGGATAGGCCGTTTTCGTAATTTTGCAAATACCAACGATTTCTTT
>JBIICJ010000095.1:0-4466 GCA_044238965.1 Micavibrio sp.
CCGATTTAGGTGCGGCATAGTAATATGCATCTTGATAATCTATTGGCGGGAATTTTACCTTTGCCCAATCGGGTTCGGGCATAGTTAACCAATGTTGATAGGCTTTTAACCGCCAATCGAGCAACCATTGCGGTTCATTTTTTTTTGCGGAAATAAAACGAATAATGTCTTCGTTCAAACCCTTTGGCGCTTTGTCTGATTCAATATCTGTGACAAACCCCGCTTCATATTTTTGCGCGAGATGTTCAACACGTTCAATGGTTTCAATATCGGCGACCATGTTATTGTACCCCGCGCTGATTATATTGTTTATCGACAGGATTTAGGAATAAATCATTTAAATACATACCGTCTAATGTGCCTGTAATAGCATCATTAATTTTTTGCCAACCCGACCGTAATGGGCATAATTGTTCGATGTTGCACGTATCATTGCTATGCGTTGTGCAGGCCGTTAACGCCACTGGCCCCTCAAGAGCAACGATGAGTTCATGCACAGTGATGGTTGATGGACAACGTTTCATCATATAACCGCCATTCACGCCACGAATGGAATTTACAATTTTTTGTTTGGATAATAATTTTAAAACTTTGGCGACAGTGGGTTCAGGAATACGCGTAGAATGCGACAACATAGTTGCCGTCAATAACTGCCCCTGCGCGCGCGCCAATTCGTTAAGGACAACAATTGCATAATCACTAAGCTTTGATATTTTTATCATAAATCGCTTTCGAGTGGATAAAGGACTAAACGTGTACTGATTTATAGATATATAATTTGGATTATCAAGGCTTTTAGCAAAAAATACCCCTAAAAATGCCCGAATCGAGCTAATAATTGCTCTATGCTTTCGCTTATTCCCACTTTTGCAGTATTTTCAGCATCGTTCCTCTTATTTTTGATTCAACCAATGGTCGGGAAGTTAATTCTTCCCACCTTGGGCGGCACCCCCATGGTATGGAACACGGCAATGCTGTTTTTCCAAGTTTTGTTACTCCTTGGCTATCTCTATGCTTTCTTGATAACCAAATTACAAAATATAAAATTACAAGGCATCATTCATCTAAGCATTATGCTACTTGCCTGCGCATCGCTTCCGCTCTCATTGCCAAATATTATTCGCGATTCATCATCTTCTCCCTTGCTTTGGCAAATTTTAATTATGAGTATAATGGTTGGCGCGCCCTTTTTTATACTCTCATCCTCGGCGCCTCTTATCCAAAAATGGTTTTCGCAAACAGATCACAAAGATGCAGAAAATCCTTATTTTCTTTATGCGGCGAGTAATATCGGTTCACTCCTTGCGCTCTTAATATATCCTTTTATCGTTGAACCGCTTTCCACACTGACTATACAAAAAAACCTATGGTCACTTGGTTTTGTCGCGTTAATTATTATTTTTTCTTATACCATTTATATTATTCACAAATCACAAAAAAATATAATGAATACTAAGGAAAAAATAGACTCCACCGCACCCGAATCCATTTCATGGAAACGGCGTTTTTTATGGGTTTTTTTGGCATTTTTACCATCATCAATGATGTTGGGATACACGCAATTTATTACAACAGATATTGCGGCCATTCCTCTTTTTTGGGTTGTTCCACTTGCTCTGTATCTTTTAACCTTCATCATTTCTTTTTCAACAAAACCATTTTTTACCCTTCCCCTTACACGTATTTTACAAACAGTTTTTTTCCTTATGTTTGTGTTCTTAATGATAACAAATGTGGTTCATGCAAAATGGATTCTATTATTTGTTCACGGCGCATTATTCTTTTTTACTGCTCTTATGTGCCATCAAGAAATGGTGGCTTTGCGCCCGTCTGCAAAACGGTTAACAGAATTTTATTTACTGATGTCATTAGGCGGGGCTCTGGGCGGCGTTTTTAATTCATTGATTGCCCCACAAATTTTTATTTTACCCTATGAATACACCTTTATTATTCTTCTTACTTTATGGGTGCGCTTTGCCTCACAAAGCAAAGACCTTTCTTTTGAATATAAGCCTAAATTATTGGCAGACTATAAAACAAAAGACTTTATTGCTTTTCCTGGACTAATGATTTTGGCAGCTTTGGGAATCTATTGGAATCAATGGTATTATCTCATTCCACTTGCTATGGCCGTTGTATTTTATGGATTTCAAATTCGGAATAATCGCCTCACATTTGCTTTGACCATGAGTATTGTCATGCTTTGTCATCCACCAATTGATTGGCAAGAATTAAAACAAATAGATCTTATTGAACGAAATTTCTTTGGTGTTATACGGATAAAAGATGACCCTAGACTTGAATTACGCACAATGGCACACGGTACAACCACACATGGTGCCCAATCACTCGATCAGAAATATAAAACAACTCCACTCAGCTATTATCACCCTAACTCAGGTGCTGGTGATTTATTTTCATTATTTGACTCTGATAAATCAACCCCACAACATATTGCTGCGCTTGGTTTAGGAACAGGTAGTGTTACTTGTTACAACGCCCCCAATCGTGATTTTTCAATTTATGAAATCGATCCAGATATGGTTAAAATATCCCAAACTTCTGGCTTGTTTACTTATCTAAAAGATTGCGGATCGCGCTATTCCATTAAGCTTGGTGATGCGCGACAAGAAATACAAAAAGCACCCTCTCATTTCTATGATATGATTTTTGTTGATGTATTTAGCTCCGACAATATCCCTGTTCATGTAATGACAGTAGAGGCCATTGCAACGTATCTAAAGAACTTAAAGCCTGATGGAATTATTGCCATTCATACATCAAATCGTTTTTTTAATTTAAATCCTGAAATAGTCGCCATTGCCAGAGCAAATGGTTTGGTGGCGCTTGAGCGTATTTCAAAAGGCGGCGCATTGGCCGATTCAAAAAATAAATATTATCCAACAAATTATACAGCAATGACAAAAGACAATAAAAAAATTATAGTATTACAAAATAAAGGTTGGACAATTATCAGTGATGACAACCGTAAACCATGGAGCGATGATTTTGTTAATCTTTTAAGAGCGTTTCGATTAAACTAGATTGAAAAACAATTATTTTGTTTTGGCAAAGACAATATCGGGGTTTTTGTCTTGGGCATCATTCAAATGCCAATTATTTCGCGCCATAAAGACGGGGTCGCCATCATGGTCATTGGCAATTGACCCACGATTTTGATCAAGGAAGTTTTTGAGTTTCGCACTGTCTGATGCGGATATCCATCTGGCGGTGATGAGTGATGTTGGTTCTAACTTCACGGGTAAATTGTATTCGGTGCGGATACGATCGGCCAAAACATCAAATTGCAACATACCCACAACGCCCACAATCCATGAATTATCAAAGCTGGGGCGGAAGATGCGGGCGACGCCCTCTTCGGCTAATTGTTGTAGTGCATTGCCCAAATGTTTTGCCTTTAATGGGTCTTCGGGAGATACACGCTGCAAATGTTCGGGCGCGAAAGATGGCAAACCGTTGAACACCACATTTTCACCTTCAGTCAACACATCACCAATACGCAAATTACCATGGTTTGGCACGCCGATAATATCGCCTGCATAAGCTTCTTCCGCCATGTTACGATCTTGCGCAAAGAATAATAACGGTGAGTGAATGACCATCGCCTTGCCTGAACGAACAGGCGTTAATTTCATACCGCGTTTAAACACGCCCGAACATAAACGAACGAATGCGATACGGTCACGATGTTTTGGATCCATATTTGCCTGAATTTTAAAGACAAATCCTGTAACCTTATTTTCATGTGGGTCAATCGAACGTGATTTTGTTTTAATGGCGCGCGGCGTTGGTGCATATTGACCAATTCCCGATAATAATTCGCGAATACCAAAATTATTGACGGCTGAACCAAAAAACACAGGCGTCATATGCCCCGCAAGATATGACTCACGATCAAATGGCGGGCATAATTCACGAACCATCGCCACGTCTTCGCGTAATTTTTGTGCCAAATCAGCGGGAAGTTTTTGATCAATCAATGGATCATCTAAACCCTTACACACTAATGTTTCGGTAACTGCAGAACCCTTGCCGCGATCAAATAAAACCAATTGATCACGCAGCAAATCATAACAACCTCTGAAATCGCGTCCCATCCCGATTGGCCAACTGGCTGGCGTAACCTCTAATTGCAGACGGTCAGAAATTTCATCCATTAACGCAAACGGATCTTGCCCCTCACGATCCATTTTGTTGATAAATGTGATGATGGGGATATCGCGCAAACGGCACACTTCGAATAATTTTAATGTTTGTGTTTCGATACCCTTGGCAACGTCCAAAACCATGACCGCACTGTCAACAGCGCTTAAGGTGCGATAGGTATCTTCCGAGAAATCTTCGTGACCAGGTGTATCAAGCAAATTAAAAATCAAACCATCCGCTTCGAATGTCATCACCGATGATGCCACCGAAATACCACGTTCTTGTTCCACCTTCATCCA
>JBIICJ010000022.1:0-24830 GCA_044238965.1 Micavibrio sp.
ATCACCGCGTGCCTTGACCTCACCCGCGAGCTGAATAGCACCACCCATCAACAATAATTTTTCAGTCAATGTCGTTTTCCCCGCATCAGGGTGCGCGATAATGGCAAAGGTACGGCGGGTATCAACAGGCGATGACATTTTTAAAAACTATTTTCTTGCTCAAACGGGTTTTCGTTATGTTTGGTTTCAATTTCAATGACCCATAAATCGGGGTCACGGTTTATTGCACGGCGAATATACTCATCCGCATCGGCGGGCGCAAGCGATTCCTCTTTATGAACCTTTGAAAATACTGGCTTATTTTGATCATTTCGGCGTTCGGAGAGAATTTTAACCGTGCGATCCGCCTGCAAAAGCGACAACAACAACGTGCCCGAAAATTCATTACCCCGTTGCAACACATAATAAGGAATAAATTGAGTATCCATTTGACGCAAGACCGCACCAATACGAACCGATGATGGAATGGCGCGATCATCCATTGGCATTAATGAATACGATCAGAGTTAACCCATCGTTCAACAATTAAACGCGAATCTGATTTCGTTTGTTCGGGGTGATGAAAGCGATAGACATGATACGCCGCATCGATAGCCAATGATGGGGGGTTATTTTTTTGCATTAATTCGTTATATGCTTTTAACACCGCCAATTTGCATTTGCAGGGTATTTGTTTTGTTATTTCATCGCGGATAAATTCGTCACACATTCATTACACCTATTATTTTTTTGCCAATTTTTTGCCGTATAATTCAAGGCGATGGTCAACCAGATCATACCCTAATTCACGGGCAATTTTTTCTTTTAATTTTTCCAATTCATCATTCATAAATTCAATCACCGCACCTGATTCCAAATCAATTAAATGATGATGATGTTCAGTGTTTGTTTCATAACGTGAAAAATTTTCTTTAAATTCATGGCGAACGATCAAATCCATTTCATCAAGCAACGACAATGTACGATAGACGGTTGCAATCGAAATCGAGTTATCCATTTGTTTAGCGCGCTCATACACCATTTCAACCGATGGGTGGTCATGTGCATCTTCGAGCACTTGCAAAATTGTACGGCGTTGACCGGTCATTTTCAAACCTGCCTTTGTGCAACGTTCGGCTAAATCTTTCATCAGTAATTCTCCTTAATCTGGAATTGTGTAAACACAAAATAGCCTGCCCCTCGCACGATGTCTAGAGACAGTCTTTTTACATTGATTTTATTGGTAATTTTTTGATTAAAAATGCGCAGGTGCCGCAATAGGATGGCGCAAAATACGGCGCGATGGGAACATAATTTTTACGGTGGTTCCCACACCCAAATCAGACTCTAACGTTAATTCGCCACCATGCAATTCTACCATAGCTTTGGCGAGCGGAAGTCCCAAACCTGTGCCCTGAATATCCTTGGCAGCATGAGCCGAATCGTTGACCTGACCAAATGGTTCTAACGCCTGACGAATTTTATTCTTGGGAATACCGATACCTGTATCTTTGACGACAACAACCATACCATCATCGTCATTTATATGCGCCGTCACATCAATTTTACCGCCACGTTTGCAGAATTTTACAGCGTTGCTAACTAAATTAATCAATATCTGGCGTACCAACCGCCCGTCACCATATAACATCGGCAAATCATTTGGTACATGCATATTGATATCAATACCTGCGCCGAAGGCACGTGATACCATCATACGCACAACCGCATCAATCGCATCATGCATATTGATTTCTTGTTCATCCAGTTCAACGCGCCCTGCTTCAATTTTCGACATATCGAGAACTTCGTTGATAATTTCAAGTAAGTGCCGCGCACTTGAATGCACATCTTCTAAATATTCACCATATTTCGGATGACCCAGCGCACCAAATGTTTCTTTGATCATCATTTCAGAAAAACCAATAATTGCGTTTAATGGCGTGCGTAATTCGTGCGACATATTCGCCAAAAATACTGATTTCGCGCGGTTGGCAGCATCGGCCTGTTCTTTGGCGACACGCAACGACATTTCCATTTGTTTCCGAAGCGTAATATCCATTAATGTGGTGACTTGGAAACGACGGCGTTGTGATAATTCTAATGTTGCCGTGGTAAAAAGCGCATTAACCATGCTCATATCTTGGCGCATCATTTTCATTTCACCTGAAGTGCGCAAACCTGATTTGATATAGCGATCATGGTTTGCCTTTGCTACATCTTGTTCATCGGGTGAAATCAAATGAATAAAATCTTCGCCAATCACTTGCTCACGCGACCAACCCAAAATACGAACGAATGCTTCGTTTACGCGTACAATGCGGCGGTTATGATCAGACACAACAATTGAAATTTCAGACACATCAAAAATAGATGTCAGTAATGAAATCGCATCATCACGTTCACGTTGTAAAATAGAATCGTCCGCTTGGTCGGGTTGCGCCATAATGTCCAGCAACTCAACACTGTCATCGGAATTCAATAATGGATTAATCCAAAAGCCATAAACCCGCAGGCCGCCAGGGAAGCTAGGTAGAGCCTGAATGGTCACAGGTACGCGTTGCTTTGAACAAACCTCGAACGCTTGTTCAAAGTGGCGTGCATTTTCACTATCCATGAAATCAAGCAAAGGATGACCGATCATTTGCTGTGCATCAAACCCAAAATAATCCAGCGCACGTTGATTGGCATCAGTAACAATATAACCTCTACCCTCTGGCCTAATCAAAAGCCGAGGTACAGGCATAATGTCGAAAAGTGCTTTATGATCTATCATTGGGATTCCCACTCAATTCCCCTATCCAACCATAAAACGGATAATAAGATGTTAAAGTGAAAGAATTATGTATTTCGATCTATAATGTACCGAAAGTGCGATCACCCGCATCCCCTAAACCTGGGACAATATAGGCGTTTTCATTGAGATGTGAGTCCAAAGAGACCGTATAGATCGGAGTCATAGGGTAACGTTTCAGGAATTCGGCCACGCCTTCAGGGGCGGCCAATAAAGACATAAAGACAATTTGTTTCGGGTCTGCACCGTGTTTGACCAAAACATCAATCGCATAAAGCGCAGAATGTCCTGTAGCCAGCATCGGGTCAACCACAATGATCGGGCGATTTTTAACATCAGGTAATCTTACCACATATTCTTTTGGTTCATGCGTATCATGATCACGATAGACACCAATATGCCCCACAGGTGATTGTGGCAAGATTGTTTGCACCCCATCCATCATAGCAAGTCCAGCGCGCAGTATCGGTACAAGTACAGGCGCATCACCTTTTAATACAGGCATGGTTGCCTCGCATAAGGGCGTTTCAATTGTTTTTGATTCTGTTGGTAATTGCGATGTCGCGGCAAAGGCCAGTAAATACGAAATTTCTTTTAATGTCTGCGCGAACATGGGTGATGGCGTCGTTTTATCACGTAAAATTGTTAATTTTGATACAGCCAATGGATGATCAATAACTGTTAAATTTGAAAATTTCGCGTGAGTTTCGTATTTCATAAATTCCTACCCCTTTAGTCCATCAACAAATCGTTTGAGTGGGCTGATATCCTGATATTGTCCCGCCTCACCCAGACCAGTTGAGGCAATTTTGTTAAGATCATCTTTGACGTTTTGCAAAAGCGTATTCATATCGTCACCTGGATATGGTTCTACCACACAGGCATCAAAAATATTTTTATATAAACCAAAATCTTTTAATTTATGATTTAATCGATCAATAAATTTAAATGCCCCTTTGGTATCACAATGCTTTAAAGACAATAATAAATCTGTATCGAGATCATATTCATACGCGGCATCAAAAACGCGCGTGACTTCACGAAAAGCTTTTAAAATGGTTTGTTTGTGGTTCACGTCATAAACACGCATATGAACCAAAGAAAATGGATGTCCACCGCGCGCACGGCGTTCGAGTTCGCAAAATAAATCATACATCATGCGATCTGATGGGTCAAAGGTAAGAAGTGGTGCGGTATCCATACAATCTACTCTAGGTTAAAAAATTATTCTGGCAACCATTCTTTGCGCAATTGTCCCAAGCCATTTGTGGGGATCGCCGCCCGAATTTCACGCATTAATTTGCTGATGACCGCGATATTATGCTGGCTGAGTATCTGCATACCCAGCATTTCCTCGGCCTTTAATAAATGATGGATATAGGCCTTTGAATAAAACCCAGAGGCATGCAAGCCTAAATCAGGGTCAAGCGGTGTATGGTCATCTTTGTATTGGGCATTACGCAGATTGATATATCCCTTGGGTACACCCTTCATAAGTGCCCGTCCGTGGCGCGCTTCACGCGTTGGCGTTACGCAATCAAATGTATCAATTCCCATTTTCACGCATTCAAAGATATCTTCGATCTTGCCAATTCCCAATAAATGGATCGGACGATCGGGGTGCGTGCGCCCCACCGTCCATGATACGATTTCATAGAAATGAACTTTGGTGCCGCCCAAGCATCCACCAATCGCCGTACCAAAAAACGGACGTGACCGCGTATAATCGCAACTCGCCTCACGCAGATCTTGGTAAATACCGCCCTGCACCACGCCATACACACCTTGTTTGCCGTCATGGGAACGTTCAAAGGCACGAAGCGAGCGATCACCCCATCGGTGCGACATTTCCATTGATTTGGCCGTGTAATCATATCCGCCGTGATATGGTGTGCATTCATCCATTTGCACGATAAAATCAGCGCCTAATTTTCGTTGAATATCCATTGATGTTTCGGGCGATAGATGAATGATGGATCCGTCTTTGTATGAACGGAAAATCGCACCTTGTTCTTCATCAATACGGATCAATAATTTTGGCTTCTTTTGGCCTGAACCTTTGATTTCACTCGCCGCACCTTCTGATCCTGTGCCGAGTGAGAAAATTTGAAACCCACCACTATCGGTTAGCATCGGGCCATCCCACCCCATAAATTTATGCAGACCACCCATTTGCTGTACCAAATCTGGCCCTGGTTGAATAAGCAAATGATACGTGTTCGCGAGCACCATATCCGCGCCTGCTTCACGCACTTGCGCGGGGTGCATATTTTTAACCGATGCCTTTGTGCCAACGAAAATAAAATTCGGTGTTTGGATTGATCCGTGCGGTGTGTTCAATGTACCCAATCGCGCCGCGGAATGTGGATCGCGGTATGAAATGTCAAACGACATATTTGGATATTCGATATTTGGCAAAGATTCGGTTGTCATTTTATGCTGATTTCTATTTCATCTATTTTTCAAAAAAAAGGGACGGTGGTAAAACCCCGTCCCGCATTTTTTTGTACGAATGCGCGATTAAGCGTTTTTCTTCGCC
Organism: Micavibrio sp.; assembly: GCA_044238965.1. Lineage (GTDB taxonomy): Bacteria > Pseudomonadota > Alphaproteobacteria > Micavibrionales > Micavibrionaceae > Micavibrio_B. The sequence goes on from JBIICJ010000022.1 coordinate 5,313, forward strand.
AATGCTTTTTCCATACGGGTTTTGAGTGGACGAAGATTTTCATCCAATTTTGTTTTTGCTGTACCTGTGATGTACGCGTCCAAACCACCTTTGTGGTCAAGGGTACGCATACCAGCAGGAGTCAATTTGATTGACACATTTTGACCTAAAATTTCTGAATACAAAGTTGTATCTTGTACGTTTGGCAAGAAACGACGACGGGTTTTGTTGTTCGCGTGAGAAACATTGTTTCCGAACATAACTTTTTTCCCAGTGACCATACATTGGCGGCTCATGACTATATTCCTTATCTTATGCCCATTTTTGGGACTTGTTTAATCGTGTGGCGCAAAGTAATAGAAATATAGGTTTATAGTCAAGTGTTTATCGAACCCTAAGTGGAACAAAAGTGAGAAAAAATGACCAATACCGCCAGCGCACAATCTGATTTGGATGAAATTCGTCAATTAATCAATGGTTTTGAACCATTGGAACCTGCCAATTGGCCTGATCTATGGGACGGTAAATCAACCAACACGATCGATCATCCGCGCCTATCGTTATTCGCAGGGCACCATGGATTCGCGAGCGGTTCACCCGAATCAATCAATAATTACGTTAAATCATCAGTTGAAGGCACAGCCACGCTCAACCGTTTATGCGGTAACGCCAATATGGATTTACGTCTTTATGAATTAAACCTTGAGGGCGCCACGCAAAATTGCCTAAATTACAGTTTTGCCCTATCCCCTGATGAATTCGTCAAATCTTTGGCCTATGGGATGATGGCGGTTGAACCAAGCCTTGATCTTCTCGCCGCATCTGCACTCGGGAATGGTACACAAAATGCCGCCGAAGCCATATGCGAAATTCATGGTTTTAAAACAAAGATTTCTGATGAATTGTTAAACAAAAAACTGAAAGACCTTGGTGGTAAATCCAAGGGCCTTGATATCCTACCCCTTATCGGCGGGTACGAATTATCGGCATTATGCGGTTTGGTTATCGCCGCGCGATTGGCACAAATTCCTGTCTTACTCGAGGGGGTTGTGGGTTTGGCTGTCATTGCCATTCTTCAGGCCGAACATAACAACGCATGTGATCATGTCGCCATTACGGGGCATATTAACCCGAACATCAGCACATCAATGGGAATCCCCTATTTGCCGATCCCACTCCAAATTCCAAATGAGGCTGGTTTGACCATGGCGTATTTAATTCCAAATTTGCGCGGGCAAATTATTATTCAATCAGCGCACGCCCATTCTCATCACCACCATCATGATGGCGGTTGTTGTGGCGGTCATGACCATGATCACCACGATCATTCACATGGTACCGATGGCGGGGGCGATGATGGGAGTTGCTGTGGCGGCGGCGGTTGCCAAAGCACGCATTAAAACCAACAATCCCAATAACAACGCCAACAATAAAATATGCGCCATTGCGCCCATGTAACAGGCTTGTTTGAGAACACCAGCATCTACGCGCGCTGATGCGTTTTTTGGCCCCACAAATTTTTGTTGCAACGGACTGCCGTCAATATCCTGCACAGGCCCGCCCAATGATACATTCAACGCATAGGCCATAATCGTCAGTGGTAACCCACCTTCGGCACTCGGTGCTTGGTTCTTCCATGAAAAAATTGAGATCAAACTGCGCGTCACGCCCGCATGCGGCGTGAGCAATGAGGACAAGATCAATAATATTGATGAAACAATACGCGGCACAAATCCGAATAATGTTTCGAGTGATAACGCCAATGCGCCATATCCTTTGGCAAATCCATTTTTCGCGAGCGCCCATTTTGCGGCACTCATGCCTGTGACAATAAACGCGAGCGGCAGACCGCCAATCACATACCAAAAAATAGGCATGACCAATCCGCGATCAAACGTCACGGGGATAACGCCCGCGCCAATACGCGCCATGCCGAAATCATCCACCGTATTCAAATCAGCGCGCGCCGTGATGGCGACAGGCCCGAAACTACCGCGTTTATCATCTTTATCTTTTACATTCCTGTTCATCGCCAAAAATAAACGATAGACCGATACAATCACAGCGCCGCCAGAACATAATAATGCGAGCAATATCGGCTCCATCATGCCGCCCAATGGCAGATAACGTTTGAGCATATATAACGCCGCGCCAAACACACAGGCCGTTATCAAAAATAAAATTGTGAAGAACGTACCGCGAAATAATAACGTCGATGTTGATTTCGTTTTCACGTATCCTCTACGCGCCATACCGCCAACAATTCGATCAAATAACGCCCAAAAATAAGGGTTGGCATTACCCGTTAACGGGCCTGTGATGATGCCAATCAGGCTGACCATCAATACCGCCACAATTGCTACAAACAGACGATCGGGTGATGAGATTTCAGAGATAATTTTGTCAATTGAGTGAAATGATTCCATAAACCCAGTTTAAATACTTTATTTAACCTTGTCATGCCCTACATACGTAATTGTTAACGTTTTTTAATCTTTTTGCAGTACGGTAAGATCTAAGGAAACGGTGACCAATGTTATATAACCTTTATGAATTACAACATGCAATGTTAACCCCTGCGCGATTAAGCGCGGAATTGGTGAAAACCACATTCAAAAATCCGTTCAATCCTCTCTCTTACACGCAAGTAGGGCGTACGATTTCTGCAGGTGCCGAAGTATTTGAACGTGTGACACGCCGTTTTGGCAAACCCGAATTTGATTTACCGTACACCACCATTGGCGGGAAAAAAATTGATGTCACCGAAGAAGTTTTGGCTGAAAAACCATTTTGTAATTTGCTTCATTTCAAACGCCATATCAAACGCAATGACCCAAAGGTTTTAATCGTCGCGCCCATGTCGGGTCACTTCGCCACATTATTACGCGGCACGGTTGAGGCATTGTTGCCGCATCATGATGTTTACATCACGGATTGGATCGACGTACGTATGATCCCGCGCAAAGATGGTCGTTTTAATTTAGATGATTACATTAATTACCTGCGCGGATTTTTATCACTCCTTGGGCCCAAAACGCACGTCATTGCCGTGTGCCAACCCGCTGTGCCAGTTCTTGCCGCTGTATCGCTCATGGCATCGGAAAATGACCCGAACCAACCATTATCAATGACATTAATGGGAGGGCCAATTGATACGCGCGTATCCAAAACCGCCGTGACCGAAACCGCCGAAAATCGCCCATTATCATGGTTTAAAAATACAGTCATTCACGAAGTGCCGATGTTCTATCCCGGAGCACATCGCAAAGTGTATCCTGGCTTTATTCAATTATCAGGATTCATGTCGATGAACCTTGATCGCCATGTCGGATCACATATGAATTTCTTTAAACACCTTGTGCAAGGTGATGGTGAAAGTGCGGAATCACATCGCAAATTTTATAATGAATATTTAGCAGTCATGGATTTGCCTGCCGAATTTTATTTACAAACGGTTGATGTTGTATTTCAACGTCATCAATTGCCCAAAGGCGACATGAAATGGCGCGATCCATTAACTGATCAATTGCATGATGTGCGTCCACAAGATATTAAACATACCGCCCTTTTGACTATCGAAGGTGAATTGGATGATATTTCGGCGACAGGTCAAACCGAAGCCGCCCACACATTGTGCAAAAATTTGCCCGCATCGAAAAAGAAACATCATTATCAATTAGGATGTGGTCATTACGGTATTTTCAACGGCAGCAAATGGCGCAACCATATTATGCCCGTGGTACGTGATTTCATTCGCAAATTTGATGATGATGTCAGTCCCATCCCGCCCGAAGATTTAAAGAAAAAATCGGACAGTAATGTGACCAAATTTGTGGATGTGAAAGAATAAACCTCAATAATCTTCAAGTTTTTGTGCACTGCGCATAGATTTGTCTTACGCGAATCATTCATAATCTTGTGTGGTTAAAGCTCTGCCTATTACCTCTCAGGATTCTTCCAAAACCCGCGCCCGCATCGTGTGTGGTGGTGGCGGATCCGAAGGCATGATGACCGCAGGCACACTCACCCGCCTTTCCGAACATTTATCAGACTGCAATGTTGCCATCACTGGGATTGATGGCACAAGCGCTGGCGCGATCACTGCATCGTTATTTGTATCGGGATATAATGATGGCGGTGTGGTTGAGGCCACGCGCCGTTTAAACGCATTTTGGAATGATATGAAATCGCAAGGATGGCATCACACACTTGCACGTAATAATGCTTTGTTTTGGTTTTTAACGCCTAACCAACGATCCCGTTTATGGACAAAACAATTAATGTTAACCCATGAATTTATGCGCGGGTCCGGTATGCATCCACCCGTGCAACAAACATTGGAATCATTGTTAAAAAAACACATCCCTCATATTGAATCGCTTCATCAGGGCCCGATGGATATCACCATCAACACCATGACAACAAATAAACACAATGGCGAACAAGAACATCATATCCACCCCGCCCATAGCATTTCATATGACACGATTATTGCCGCGACTGCGCTGGCGCAATTAGGCCCCCGTGTCCTAAATGGCGTGCATCATTTTGATGGCGGGCATGCCAAAAATGGATATCTTGAGGCGGCATTGGCTGATAAAAATGCCACCGATATTTTTGTGTTATCGACCTATCCCATTGGTCATCCACATCAATCTGATGCGCGTCATGGCGAACCTGTGAAACAGGGCGAATTACATTATGATGCCTATCACGCGCATATGGCGCACCCCGACATTCATTTACACAGCATCAGTACCATGCGCCCCGCGGCTGACCCCACCGATCGTATGTGCGTTGACCCCGCCCGTATGAATGAACGTTATGCGTATGGTGTTTCGCTCGCTAATCGCTGGATCAATCTTTATGGGGATTATCTGGGCGTGCGCACAAGTTACGAATTTACCGATGATATTCGTGCATGGGTTCATGAACGCGATCACGCCTTAAAAGTCGCATAGAATTTTTCCCTGTTCGTGCTAAATTAACCCCATGGATGTTTTTCGTGACATTTCCCCGCATTTGCATGCCGCCATATCACCGCGCGCGCGGCGTTTGGCGTTGCGGTTAAACACGCGCAAACGATGCGTGAATTTGGTTATCCCGCGACGCGTCAGTTTAAAAATGGCGTATCAATTCGCATTTGAACACCGCGCATGGATAGAGGAGAAAATGCAAACACTCCCCGATACCATACCTTTTGTGCATGGTATGACATTATCAATTCTGGGGCGCGATGTAGTGTTAAATATTGAACGAGATGATAAATATAAACTTACCAAAATTGAATTAACCGAAACAAGTTTGAATGTAAAAACGAAATTAGATGATATTTCCCCGCGCCTCACACGTTTTCTAAAAACCGTGGCGCATGATGAATTTTTAAAATTAGCAAATGAAAAAGCCGCACGTATCGGTCGTGAAGTGATCAAATTATCAATCAAAGATATGCACACGCGGTGGGGAAGTTGTTCCACTGATGGCACGATGGTCTTGTCATGGCGGTTGATTTTCGCCCCGCCAATTGCGTTTGATTATGTGGTCGCGCACGAAGTCGCGCATTTAAAACACGCCAACCATGGTGATCGTTTTTGGAAATTGTGCGAAGATTTATCGCATGATTTCCATGGCGGTCATGCATGGATGAAAGATCATGGGAATGTGTTATTGCGGTACAAATAAAATTTGTAAAATTTAAGCAATATTTGCGCTAGGTACTGGTGCTGTGCGTTCTATTTGTTCTATCAAATTAGATGCCTCAACCACATCGTCAACAGTCATTGATGCGCATGAGGCTACTTTTGTAATGCGTGGAATGGCATGAGCAAAGTTATCTGTAGTTTGTGAAAATTCACAAACCAGACTTTCACTAATTATATAGGCTCTTATGTTCGATTTTTTTATACTATTTAATAACGATAAATCCCATGATTGTGACTCAACCGTGATTATATTTTGATCATCAGAGATAGATGCCGTTGCTTCAATCGGATTTTGTTCTTTATAGCCCGTTTGAGCGGCATTTAAGAATGCGATTCCAATTCCAATAGCTCCAAAGGCAACAGGTACATTTCGTAACATGGCCAAACTAAATTCTTTGGCAAATTCACCTAGAGACATTTCAGTAGCATTTTCTTTTTCAGATTCAGTCATTCACACACCTCAAACAAAAACCTTATTCATTCCGAAGAAACAATACACCTCAAAAATAAATTATGTCAAACATTTTCAAAGAAACTTTCTAAAATAACCTTTGCCGCGAGGTGGTCACGGGGTTTTATCCCCTGTTTATCCCTTAAATTACCCTGAATATCCCCAAGGCTTTCCACCAATTTATCCCCATCCGCTGTGGATAACCTCTCATCCCAATATAAAATGGGCAGATCTGGTAGGAATTTCATAATTTCAACCATGGAATCGCGCACCGATTGGCATCGTGCGCCCTCTGTCCCGTCCATATTTAACGGCCATCCGACCACCATCAATTGTGATGGATAATCCCGTAAAACCCCATTTAACGCGGATGCATCGGCCTTTATACCCGCCCGTTTGATGGTTTTGAGGGGGGTCACCACCCGTAATGCCATAGTCGCGACCGCAACGCCGATCGATGATTTGCTGACATCCAACGCCAGCACGCGGGTTTCGGGCGCGATAAATTTTTCACGAATTTCGGTGAGGGAAATGGTTCTCATGGTTGAACATTATGCGCAATTGCGCTTTATATATCAAATCAATAAAAAAGGACAAAATCACATGACGTTAGACGCCAAAGCCGTTGCCCGCATTGCCACCCTCGCCCGCCTCGATATGACGGACGATGATGCGGCGTTTTTCCAAGATAAATTAAATGGTACATTGCAATGGATTGATCAACTTCAGGCCGTGAACACGGATGGCGTTGAACCGCTCGCCTCTGTTGCTGACATTCAGCTTGCGCTGCGTCCCGATATTGTCACCGATGGCAATATGCCCGAAGCTGTTTTGAAAAACGCGCCTGAATCGGTCGAAGGATTTTTTGTCGTCCCCAAAATTGTTGAATAAAATTTTTTTGAAAAAATAAATTACGAAAGAAATATATAAATGTCTGCTGAACTTTTAAAACTGAGTATTACCGAAGCCACCACAAAATTGACCAAGGGTGAAATCACATCGCGTGAATTGACCGAAGCCCATATCGCGCAAATGGAAAAATTGCGTCGCCTGAATGCATATATCACCGAAACGCCTGAACGCGCTTTGGCTCAAGCCGATGAATCTGACAAAAAACTCCGCGCGAAAACGGGCGGTGCATTAGAAGGCATTCCGCTTGGCATGAAAGATTTATATTGCACCAAAGATGTGCAAACCACCGCCGCCAGCAATATTTTGCGCGGATTTATTCCGCAATATGAATCAACCGTATCACAAAAATTGAAAGATGCGGGTTCGGTTTCATTGGGCAAATTAAATCTTGATGAATTTGCGATGGGTTCGGCCAATACAACATCAGCATTTGGCAATGTGATCAACCCCTGGAAACGCAATAACGGCGATGAACGTGATCTCGTGCCTGGGGGATCATCAGGCGGATCGTCAACTTCAGTATCGGCGCATATGTGTATGGGTGCGACAGGAACTGATACGGGCGGATCAATTCGCCAACCTGCAGCATTCACGGGTATTGTCGGCATTAAACCCACCTATGGTCGTTGTTCACGTTGGGGGATTGTTGCCTTTGCTTCATCATTAGACCAAGCAGGCCCGTTTGCCCGCACCGTTGATGATTGCGCATTATTAATGCGCGAGATGTCAGGATATGATGCCAAAGATTCCACATCGGCCAATATTCCTGTACCCGATTTCACCGCAGGATTGGATGGTAATTTAAAAGGTCTTCGCGTTGGTATTCCGCGTGAATATCGCATGGATGGTATGCCCGCGGAAATTGACGCGAGCTGGCAAAAAGGCATTGATTTATTGCGCGATGCGGGCGCAGAAATTGTTGATGTATCATTACCGCACACCGAATATGCTTTGCCTGTGTATTATATCATTGCGCCAGCCGAAGCATCGTCAAACCTCGCGCGTTATGATGGTGTGCGATATGGTTTGCGCGTTGACGGCAAAGATTTAAATGAAACATATTCGAAATCACGCGCCGCAGGTTTCGGCAAAGAAGTCAAAAAACGTATTATGATCGGCACATATGTGTTATCGGCAGGATATTATGATGCGTATTACACCAAAGCACAAAAAATTCGCCGTTTGATTTTAAATGATTTTACTGATGCTTATCAAAAATGCGATGTGTTGCTCACACCTGCCACACCATCGGCGGCATTTGCAGTTGGCGAAAATGAAAATGACCCGATTAAAATGTATTTGAATGACGTGTTTACCGTCACGGTCAATTTGGCGGGATTACCTGGTATGTCTGTGCCGATTGGATTATCCAGTGATGGTTTACCGCTCGGGTTACAAATTATCGGGCGTGCGTTCGATGAGCACACTGTTTTCAAAGTTGGCAAAGCGATTGAAATGCGCAGTGGGTTTAATGCGAAACCAAAATTAGTTGGATTTTAAAGCATGAAATTATGGGTGATCATATTCACGGTTTGTTTATTGCTCCCCGCAATTGTTGCGGTGGCGAGCAGTGGCAAGCCCGCGCCCGCCGTTACAAATTCTGTACCTGCCGCTAAGCCCATTACCAACAGCGAGCTCAAAAAATATTTTGATGATTGCGTGTATCACATTCCGCCGCGCTTTACGCCCGATGCACGTGAATATTATTGCGGATGCACCATGTCAAAAATAAAAGAAAAAAAATTCACGCAAGCCGATTTAGATATCGTCTTGAAAAAAGATAATTGGACAAACACCAATAAAATCTTTGGGCGCTTTGTCACTGATGTATCGGCACCATGTCTTGATTTTCCAACAGAGCAAATTGAATATTTATCATGCGTACTTGATAGCTCAATTGATGCCCGTATTAATTATGTGCCATCTTATTGTAAGTGCGTTGCCACTAAGATGAAACAACATGCGCGCAAATATTCTGCTCCTGAAATTATGCTGGGTTTAGGCCCCAAAAATTATGTGTATCGTGACCCATTAGAGGCCATGTGGAATAACGTTAACTATATCAAAGCTTCATCACGATCACGCGATGAATGTTTATTAGGGAGATAATCATGAAATCATTTTTAACGTTTCTTGCTTTAATCGGAATGCTATTTTTATCGCACGTTGCATTCGCACAAACCAGAATCAGCCAAGCAAAAACAGCGCAATATGTACAAAGTTGTTTAAAAAATTCTGAGGCCGATACAATCACCAGTCCAAATACAAAAAATATTTTTTGCCAATGTACAGGGCAATTTATGCAACGCAATTTAACTATGGAAGATTTAAAAGCCATGGGCGGCAAAGGACAAACACAACGTAATGCCATGAATAAAATGGTGACAGGTGTTTACGCGCCGTGTATGGAATTTCCTGTACGTGACATGATCCAAAAACAATGTATGACCGATGTGAAACAACTATCGGTCTGTCAATGTTTATCAAAAAATATGGCGGCATACACTGCAAAATCAGCACAAACACAATTGTCGCAAGTATTAGCCAAAACACCCAACGCGTTTGACCCAATGGGTGCCATTATCGATAGTCCTGAATTTCAAAAACAGCAAAAGCAAATTACAATGCAATGCCTGACAGGAAAATTGAAATAGATAAAATTAATAACGTAAAAGAAAGTCGTAAACATCATGAGTGAATTAATCCAAGGTGAAACTGGTTTGTGGGAAATTGTCATTGGTATGGAAGTTCATGCCCAAGTCACCGCGAATTCAAAATTATTTTCAGGTGCATCATGCGCATTTGGTGGAGCGCCGAATGATCACGTATCATTCGTTGATGCGGCGATGCCGGGTATGTTGCCCGTATTAAACGAATATTGCGTCGAACAAGCGGTGCGCACAGGTTTGGGTTTGGGCGCACAGATTAACAAGACATCTGTCTTTGAACGTAAAAATTATTTTTATCCTGACCTTCCCCAGGGATATCAAATTTCACAATTCCTGCACCCGATTGTTGGCAAAGGCGAAATTGAAATCGACCTTGAAGGCGGTAAAACAAAAATGATTGGCGTCACACGCCTGCATTTAGAACAAGATGCGGGGAAATCAATTCACGATATGCATCCCACTAAATCATATGTTGATTTAAACCGCGCGGGTTGCGCATTGATGGAAATTGTATCTGAGCCCGATATTCGCGGCGCGGATGAAGCGGCCGCATATATCACAAAATTACGTATGATTTTGCAATATTTGGGTACGTGCGATGGTAATTTAGAAGAAGGCTCCATGCGCGCGGATGTAAACGTTTCGGTTCGCAAAGTGGGCGATGAATTGGGCACACGTTGTGAGATTAAAAACGTAAATTCAATTAAAGCCATTCAATTAGCCATTGAATATGAATCACGCCGTCAGGTGGAAATTATTGAAGCGGGCGGAGTGATTAAACAAGAAACACGTTTATGGGATAACACAAAATTTGAAACGCGTTCCATGCGTTCAAAAGAAGAAGCGCATGATTATCGTTATTTCCCCGACCCTGATTTGTTGCCTGTCGTATTAGATGATGCGATGATCGCGCGCATTAAGGCCGATTTGCCTGAATTGCCCGACCAAAAGAAACATCGTTTTATGCGTGATTTGGGGTTGAGTTTTTATGACTCATCTGTCTTGATCGCCGAAAAATCACGCGCTGATTTTTATGAACGCGTGGCCAAGGGCAATGATGCCAAATTAGCCGCCAATTGGGTGATTAATGAATTGCTCGGGTATCTCAACAAACAAGGTTTAGATTTGGCGCAATCACCTATCACTGCCGAACAATTGGGCGGGCTGATCGCACTTATTTCCGACAACACCATTTCAGGAAAAATCGCCAAAGATGTATTTGCCGAAATGATGACTTCAGGCAAAGACGCATTGGATATTGTTGAAACCAAAGGGTTAAAACAAGTCACCGACACGGGCGCAATTGAAAAAGTAATTGACGAAGTTTTGGCCGCAAATCCCGCCAATGTTGCCGAATATAAATCGGGCAAAGATAAATTATTCGGGTTCTTTGTAGGGCAAGTAATGAAAGCATCACAAGGCAAAGCCAACCCCGATATCGTCAATGATATTTTGAAAGCGAAGTTGAATAGCTGAAAATTTATTTGACCAAATCAATAAATTTTTGATGCATTGGCGATGGATATTCCATCGTGAGTTCGGGGTGAAACGTACTCGCCATTTTATTCCCCATTTGCACCCACACAGGTGCGCCCTCATGCGATGCCACAACATCCACACCCTGCCCCACATGTGTGATCACAGGCGCGCGAATAAATGACACGGTATATCCATGAATATCTGCATGATGGCTATCAAGTTGGCGACCATAACCGTTACGTTTGATCGAAATCGGCAACAAGCCAAATGATTTTTGTGCGGGATCTGTCACGGTTTCGGCCATTAAAATTGACCCCGCACAAATGCCCCATACGGGTTTTTGCGCAAAGTTTTTGGCAAGTGAATCCCAGAGCCCAAAATTATCAATTAATTTTAACATCGTCGTGCTCTCACCACCTGGTAAGATAAACGCATCACAGGAATCAAATTGATCGGGCATTTTAACGGAGATGAATTCACCGCCCGCATGTTCAATGTGGGTGCGGTGCGGTTCAACCGCACCTTGTAACGCCAATACACCAATGCGTGGTTTCATGGATGATGATTACCAGCCGCGATTGGCCATGCGCATATTTTGTTCGATTGTTTCAATCGCAATACCGCGCATTGCTTCGCCGCCCAAGTTTTTGGAAGCTTCGAGAACCATTTTCGGATCATTGTAATGTGCGGTGGCTTTCACAATGGCCTTGGCGAACATAGATGGATTTTCTGATTTGAAAATGCCAGAGCCAACAAACACAGTTTCCGCACCTAATTGCATGCACAACGCCGCATCCGCAGGTGTTGCGATACCGCCCGCCGCAAAGTTTGGCACAGGCAATTTGCCCAATTCGCGCACGATTTTTAACAATTCATACGGCGCGCCCATATTTTTGGCTTCGGTCATTAATTCTTCATCTTCAAGCATTTTAATTTTGCGAATATGTTGGTTAATGTCACGCAAATGGCGAACAGCCTCAACAATATTTCCTGTGCCAGGTTCACCTTTGGTACGCATCAACGCTGCACCCTCGCCGATGCGGCGCAAGGCTTCGCCCAAATTTTTTGCGCCACACACAAACGGAATCCGGAATGCATGTTTGTAAATGTGATAATCTTCATCGGCGGGAGTAAGCACCTCTGACTCATCGATATAATCAACGCCGATGGCTTCTAAAATTTGCGCTTCGGCAAAGTGACCGATACGGCATTTCGCCATAACAGGAATAGACACAGACTCCATAATTGACTGCACCAATTCAGGTGGGCTCATACGCGCCACACCACCTTCTTTGCGAATATCAGATGGAACACGTTCAAGCGCCATAACGGCCACGGCACCCGCATCTTCGGCGATACGTGCCTCTTCGGCGGTAACAACGTCCATGATAACGCCGCCTTTTAACATTTCAGCCAAACCAGTTTTAAGATTTATCACATTTTGTGTGGTCATGTTTATGTTCCTATGTTCTATTTTGCGCAGACTTTATATATAGTAACTTTTTGGAACGGCGCAAGGAAAAGAGGCCAAAAATGTCACAAAAATACGAATATAAAACGGTTATTTACCAAGAATCCCTTCTCGGATCGGTTGTATTAGGCGAATCCAAGGTTGATCCCGAACGTTTAACCGATTTCTTAAACCGTCACGCCGCCCAAGGATGGCGCGTGCGCACGATGGAGCGCGAAAACCGCCGCGCGTTATTATTCTTTAATCGCGAGGCATTTATCGTATTAATGGAACGTGAGATTGGCATGTCGATTTAATTTTTTTTATAAAGGTCATTAAAAAATGAAAACTGTCTATTCTGATAAACACCACCTTCACGCACCAGCAAAGGAATTCTTGGCTGGTGAATTGGTTGATAATTTTGAAAAACCATCTCGTGCCGAATTTGTTCTCGCCGCTATTAAAGAACGTAATTTGGGTGATATTATTCAACCGCAAGACTTTCCGATTGATCATATCCTAAAAATTCATACACAAGATTATGTTGATTTTTTAATGAATGGGTTTGATGAATGGTCAAAATTATATTCATCAAATGCTTTTGCGAGTGCATTTAATATTCAGCATAATTGCACGCGCCCACCCAAAACGATTGAAGGTAAATTAGGATATTATTTAGCAGATACATCACTAGGCCTTACAAAAACAAGTTGGGATGCCATTAAAACATCCGTTGATGTCGTGTTAACGGCGCAAAATTTAATTCTCTCAGGAGAGCAAACAGCCTTTGCACTTTGCCGTCCACCTGGGCATCATGCGACCGCATCTATAGGTGCTGGATATTGCTTTTTAAATAATGTGGCTATCGCCGCACAATATGCCTTAGATAAAGGCGCAAAACGTGTAGTCATTTTAGACGTTGATTATCATCACGGAAATGGAACACAAGATATTTTTTATTCTCGTGACGATGTTTTCTTTCTGTCAATTCATGGGGATCCATCAATAGAATATCCTTTTTTCCTAGGATACGAAGATGAAGTTGGTGACGGAAAAGGTATAGGATTTAATAAAAATTACCCTTTGCCCTTTGGCAGTAAATGGAATAAATATTCAGAAGCCTTAAGTAATGCATTAGATAAAATTAAAAAATATAATCCCGATCAAATTATTATATCTTTGGGTGTTGATACCTATATGGAAGATCCCATTTCTCAATTTAAACTTGAAAGTAATGATTTTAAGAAAATGGGAGCATTAATACGAGAGGTAAATATTCCAACACTATTTGTTCTTGAAGGCGGTTATGCCGTCAAAGAAATTGGAATCAATGTTGCGAATACCTTAGAGGGATTTTTATCCAAATAAGTTTTTTCTAAACAAATTCTGGATGAAGCCCTAAAACAGGTAATGGCCTTATGGGGCGATCATGACAACAACCGCAAGCCAATTTTATAATTTCTTGGTTCGGTAGAACTGGCTGTGACATAGGATTTTCATGAGATAAATCAGCATTATTTATATAATATCCCATAAAATTATCCATTACATCTTGATAACCAGGCTCAGATTCATCACCATTATAAATGGTATGCAAGTAATTTCTTACATCTTCAAAAGAAGGCATGTCTTTATTTTCTGTCGGAAAAAACATCAAATTATCACATTCGTATGGAACGCGCTCTTCTGTGAGAGAAGGACCAATGAAATTAAAAGGAATTAATCTTGCTCCTAATGCATGATAAATATTCAAACGTTTCTCAGCACCAAATGGATCTATTTCGTCATTAACCACGGCAGGATCTTTCACCTCAACAAAGAATGTGTTTAATTCATCACCATTCATTCTTGCTGTGGCATGAAAATGTTCCCGCATTAAGCCGATCAATAAACGCCCTAAACCATTTCCTTGTTCAGAAGGATCAATAGCAATATAGGCAAGTAAACCTGCTTTTATTTCATAAAAATAACTGCCAATTAGAACGCCCGAAATTTTACGTTTATCTGGGTCTGCCAAATCTCGTCCTGCAAGGAAAATTGAAACTTCGCGACTCTCGTCAGCACCATTCGACAAATCAATTAGGCGTTCATACGCCTCTCTTTCTTCTGGAATTAAGAAAGCAGGCATATAGATTTCTTCATAGGCTTGCGCAAATAACCTTATATGCTCTGGATTGGTTGGATCAATTCGCACAATATCCAATGCATGAGAGGCGACAGTAAAAATATCTGAAGGCTTCATATAAAACACTCCTACAAACGCTAATTACGAAAAGCAAAACTGTTCGTTCTTAAAAACTGGGTCTCAAATTACTCATAGACCCAATGGTTAAACCAAAAAGTTCGCCGTTACATAACCAGCCTTGTAGGGGTATAACCCTTCAGGGGCACCACCATTGGTAGGTGGCCGCGGGCCATTGGCACGTACGTAAGATATTCATAAAGGGTGAAATTAAAAAAATCAATAATTTAATTTAGATTATCCTAAATTATTATAAAATTATAAATCGCCGTACATTTCAGGGCGGCGATCACGGAAAAACCCCCATTGAGAGCGATAATGATTAATTTTATCGAGGTCAAAAGAGTGGATTAAAACCCCCTCCTCTGTCTTGCCGTATGATTGCACTACATCGCCCTTATGATCGGCAATAAAGGAATGACCATAAAAATTCTGGTCTACGCCGTTCGCGTTTTCGGTGCCAATACGGTTTGATGCCACAACGGGAATGGCGTTTGACACCGCATGACCAATCATCGCACGTTGCCATTGTGCAGACGTATCAAGCGCGGAATCATATGGTTCAGACCCAATAGCGGTTGGATAAAATAAAATTTCCGCACCCATCAACGCCATCGCGCGCGCGCATTCAGGAAACCATTGATCCCAACAAATGCCAACGCCCATTTTACCAAATTTCGTATCCCATACTTTGAAGCCCGTGTTCCCTGGTTTGAAGTAATATTTTTCCTGATATCCCACACCATCGGGAATATGCGTTTTGCGGTAAATACCCATGATGTCACCATTGTGATCAACCATCACAACCGAATTATAATATTCAGGCCCCACTTTTTCAAAAATGGAAACGGGAATCACAACGCCCAAAGATTTTGCCAATTTTTGACATTCAATCACGCACGGATGTTTATCAAATTCATATGCATGCGCAAACCATTTATCATCTTGGTGCGTGCAAAAATAAACGCCTTGAAATAATTCGGATGGCAAGATGACGTTTGCACCTTGTTTCGCTGCATCAGTTATAAATGACACGGTTTTAGCAATATTTTCATGTAAATCATGACCATAAGATGTCTGAATAGCGGCAACAGTGGTAACACGTGACATGATTTTATCCTTTGGGTTTTGAAGGTTGTTGTTGCGTGATGCAATGGAATGACCCACCGCCCGTTAACACGGCGCGTGATGACACACCCACAACTTTGCGCGTCGGAAATATTTTTTGCAATTCTGCAACCGCTAATGGTTCAGATGCCGTGCCATACACAGGTACAACCACCACATCATTCGCGATAATAAAATTCATGTGTGATGCGGGCGCAATTTCACTATCGGCACCGCGATACAAACCAGCCGATGGAATTTGCGTAACCATCAAACCATACGAAACCAAAGTATTATAAATATTTTCAAATGTGGCACGGTTTGGGTCATCATCACCAAAGGCCGATTGACACACAACATGATTAGGCGCAACAAAGCGCGCGATATTATCAATATGACCATCGGTATGATCATTCAGCATACCATCATCAAGCCATAATACGCGATGCGCCGAAAATGCCTGTTTTAATTGACCTTCGGCGATGTCTTGAATCCATGATGGGTTGCGATTTTTGTTCAAAATACATTCGCGCGTGGTAAGCAATGTACCCGTACCATCATGTTCAATTGACCCGCCTTCGAGCACAAAATCATGACGCCTAATTTTCGCCTGCGCAGTATCAGCAATAAAATCACCGACAATATCATCAAATTCATAAATATATTTGCCGCCCCATCCATTGGTTTTGAATCGTAATCCAATCAATTGCCCCGACGGATCATAGGCAAAAATTGGCCCCGTATCACGGAACCATAAATCACCAAATTTTGTTTGAATAACATTGGCACAATCACCAATCATGGCCGTGGCGGTTTTAAATGGCTCATCGCCATGCGTAAGAACATTCACGCGTTGCCCCACTGCAATATGGCGAACCATTTGCGCAATTTCACCGCGTGCCGCCGCCATGCGCCCGTCGCGTCCATCACCCCAACGATCATCGTCATCATGTGACGGCCACGCCGTCCATAATGCGTCTTGATGCGCCCATTCGGGCGGTAAAATCAATCGCTTTATCTGGTTATCGGCATTTGTGCTCATGGGCGTATTTATATCAATATTTTCAGGTGTTTGTAAAACAAGAAATCATGTTGCGATGAAGGGTGGAATTTGCTAAAAAAAGGCCTTGAAACCCCTTAACAATTAATCTTTGAGAGGAACTGGCCATGAACGTTCTTATTATTGGTGCTGGCGGCGCGGGTGCCGTTGTTGCGAAAAAATGTGCGATGAACAGAGATGTATTTACAAGCATCCATTTGGCCAGTCGCACCCTGTCAAAATGTGAAAAAATTCAAAAAGAATGTGTATCAGAGATTTCAATTTCAAAATTAGACGCAGATATCGTTGCCGATACTGTGGCGCTTATAAAAAAAGTAAAACCTGATTTAGTGATCAACATGGCTTTGCCTTACCAAGATTTGGCAATCATGGATGCATGTTTGGAAACCAAAGTAAATTATATGGACACCGCAAATTACGAACCATTGGACGTTGCAAAATTTGAATATCATTGGCAATGGGCGTATCAACAAAAATTCAAAGATGCGGGTATCACCGCGATATTGGGTTGCGGTTTTGATCCAGGCATGACCAATATCTATTGCGCCTATGCACAGAAAAATCTGTTCGATGAAATTCATTACATTGATATTATTGATTGCAATGCGGGTAATCATGGCCAAGCCTTTGCAACCAATTTCAATCCTGAAATCAATTTGCGTGAAGTTACGCAACGCGGTAAATATTGGGAAAATGGTCAATGGATTGAAACTGACCCTCTCGAATTCCGCAAGATGATTGATTACCCAGAGGTTGGCGAAAAAGCCAGTTACTTGTTGTACCACGAAGAATTGGAATCCTTGGTTGAAAACATCAAAGGTTTAAAACGTATTCGTTTCTGGATGACTTTCGGTGATGAATATATCAAGCACATGGAAGTATTGCAGAATGTTGGCATGACACGTATTGATCCCGTCATTCATAACGGCGTTGAGATCGTGCCGATTCAATTCCTCAAAACATTGTTGCCTGAACCATCATCATTGGCCGAAAATTACACAGGCAAAACGTCAATTGGTTGCATCATCACAGGTATCAAAGACGGCAAAGAAAAAACCGTATTGATTTACAACGTATGCGACCATGCGAAAACTCATATCGAAGTCAAAGCGCAAGCCGTGTCCTATACAACTGGCGTACCGCCCGTGACTGGCGCTATCATGATGGCCAAAGGATTATGGGGCAATGATGCAGGTGTATGGAACGTTGAACAACTTGACCCGAACCCATTTATGGACGAAGTCGCAAAACAAGGCTTGCCTTGGCATGTTAAAGAATTACCATGCGGCTTGGGCGAATTGACTGAACGTCGCAAACGCGCGGCATAATTCGTTTTGTCTATCGAATCTCTTTATACCATTGCTGAGACACCGGCCTATGTCGCCGATGTTTCTGTTCTGCGCGCAAATTTAACCAAAGCCAAACACATCAAAGATGAAGCGGGCATTGAAATTGTTCTGGCGACCAAAGCCTTTTCAATGTTTTCTGTGTTCCCCATCATGCGTCAATATCTCGATGGCACAACCGCCAGCGGTTTGTACGAAGCCAAATTAGGCCATGATCATTTCGGCAAGAATGTTCATACCTACAGCCCCGCTTATACCGAACGCGATTTGCGCGATATTTTAAAATATTCATCACATATTTATTTTAATTCTGTTCATCAATTAAAACAATTTGCGCCGATGGTACGCGCTGCGCGCGCCGATGCCGTGATTGGCCTGCGCGTTAATCCGCGTTTATCATTGGTAAAGAACAGCACATTGTATGATCCATCTGCTCCCTGCTCACGCTTTGGGGTGCAAAAACATGAATTAACCGATGATGTATTGGCACTTGTTGATTTACTCCATTTCCACAATTTATGTGAAAATATGGCATCGGATTCTGTCGCGCTCATCAACCACATCACACATGAATTTGGATTTGCATTACCTCATGTGACGCAAGTCAATTTGGGTGGCGGGCATTATTACACCCACCCCGATTATAAGATTGATGAATTGATTGCGGCGTTAAAGGCATTCAAAAATCAATTCAATATCAAAATCACCATGGAACCTGGTGGCGCGCATGTTTTTCGTGCGGGGTATTTGGTTGCAACCGTGCTGGATATTATTGAGAACGAACAAAAAATTGCGATCCTTGATGCATCGGCCAGCACACATATGCCCGATGTTCTCGAGGTTCCCTACACGCCCGATATTTTAAATGCAGGTGGCGCGAACGAAAAATCACACACTTATATTTTGGGCGGTAATACCTGCATGACAGGTGATATTATCGGCACATACAGTTTCGATGAACCACTGCGCATGGGGCAACGTTTAATTTTTCTCGATATGATGCAATATGCGATGGTAAAAAACACAACCTTTAACGGTGTGCCATTGCCTGATATCGCGATCCTGCACGAAGATGGGCGTTATGAAGTTGTCAAAACTTTCGGCTATAAGGATTTTGAAGA
>JBIICJ010000072.1:0-7336 GCA_044238965.1 Micavibrio sp.
TTCGCTCCAAGATATCATTCATCATGCATCGGTATTAAACCCAGCCAGCGCGCAACAAATGATTCAAAATTTACCATCATTGCAGAATACAAATAATGCTGGTGCGATTGGGATGTTATTTTTATCAATGTTAAAAAACGGGCAAATTGATGAATGGATTCCTGCACAAATGATGAATATTTTACGCGACACTGGGCGCACAAATATTTTAAAGTCATTGCAAAATGATCAAACCATGATGGCACGCTTAGAAAACACTCCTCTACCTAATGAATGGCGGGCGAATATCTTTCCATTTTGGCATGATGGACAGGCGCATAAATTACCCGTTTATTATAAATCATGGGATGATAAAGACGAACAAGATCAAGAAAAACGCCGTAAAAAAATGCGATTTTTATTTGATTTAAATTTATCACGTATGGGCGCGGTGCAGGTGGATGGATTTTTTCAAGGCGAACAAGATGCGCCGCAATTGGATATGATTTTGCGCGCCGAACATAAATTAAGCCCGCCGATGCAACAGAAAATGAAGGTGGTTTATACGCGGGCCATGGAGCGATCAAATTTAAATGGCGAACTCACATTCCAATTCCGCAGCGACCAATGGGTTGATTGTGATGAAATGTTAGTAGGTGTTTAATCGTTACACCAAACGATCATCGCCGCCACCATCACGGAAACTGCGTTGTACGCCAATTTCATCTAACGTATCACTTTCTTTTTTATCGGCCTCATCACGCTCATCTTGTTCGCGTTGCTCTTGTACCATTTCTATTTTTTTCAGCTCGCCAAAAGCTTCGCGCATTTCTTCGCGCGCCACATCAATACGCCCATTGATGATATATAATTCATCATTTAAATCTTCGACGATTTTTTTGACGCGTTCAGCAAAGGTATGAAACAGAGAGATTTCAGTGATATCTTGTGATCGATCAATATGTGCGCGTTCATGTTCAAGTGTCGTTAAATAGGTTTGTTTGCGCGTTTCGATGGCTTCGGCTTCGCGATATAATTCCGCCAAGGATTTTTGCATTTCCTCAACGCGGAATTTGCGCAATTTGATAAGCGGTTTTAAATTAGCCATGTCTCAAATACTCAATTGTATCTTCATGGTCGTAACTCATGCCCAAAATATCGGCAAGTTGCGCAAATCCTTCGGCAATCGTCGCATGATCTGATTTTAATTGCGTTAAAAATTCTTCAAGCGCGGGATAGATTTGAATGGCTTCGTCGACCGCGGGGTCAGACCCGCGACGATACGCACCCAAACGAATAAGTTCTGCCATATTTTCATACGATGAAATAATTTGTTTCGCGCGGCGTAAAATTTGATTTTGCGATGGCGAAAATGCGGCGGGCAAAGACCGTGATACAGATTTCAAAACATTCAC
Source organism: Micavibrio sp. (assembly GCA_044238965.1). Taxonomy (GTDB): domain Bacteria; phylum Pseudomonadota; class Alphaproteobacteria; order Micavibrionales; family Micavibrionaceae; genus Micavibrio_B. The sequence goes on from JBIICJ010000072.1 coordinate 1,395, forward strand.
GGCGGGGTAACGCCCGCGATCGGCGATCGCGCGTTCCATCACAATATGCCCGTCCACAATCCCGCGCACCGCATCGGAAATGGGTTCGTTATGATCATCACCTTCGACCAAGACAGTAAATAATCCCGTAATCGCGCCCTGCCCCTTTGGCCCTGGGCCCGCGCGTTCTAATAATCGTGCCAGTTCGCCGAATGTGGTTGGCGGATATCCTTTTGATGTTGGTGGTTCGCCCGCCGATAAACCAATTTCGCGGTGCGCCATGGCAAAGCGCGTGACCGAATCCATCAAACATAAAACCTGTTTTCCTTGCCCGCGGAAATATTCGGCAACCGCGACGGTCATATACGCCGCCTGACGGCGCATTAATGCAGGCTCATCACCTGTGGCCACAACAACGACGGCACGACGCAGGCCGTCTTCACCCAAATCATCTTCCAAAAATTCCTGTACCTCACGACCGCGTTCACCGACCAAACCAATCACAATAATTTCCGCCTCGGTATAACGCGCCATCATCGATAGCAAGACGGATTTACCAACGCCTGATCCCGCAAAGATACCCATGCGTTGCCCGCGACATAACGGCATAAATGAATTGATCACGCGCACACCCAAATCAAGCGGTTGTCCCACACGTTGCCGTGTGTGCGCAGGTGGTGCGGGTGATTTAAGGGGTATCGGATGCGCGCCATTTGATAATGGCCCCAAATCATCAATTGGTTCGGCCAGCGCATTGATCACGCGCCCGAGCCAACGTTCGGATGGAAAGATCACGGGTTTTTGATCATGCAGAACGGCAACGCAACCAAGCCCGACACCTTCGAGTGAACCAAACGGCATTAATAATGCCTTTTCATCACGAAAGCCTACCACTTCGCACGGGATTAATTTTCCGCCATCGGGTTTTAACGTGACGCGCGAGCCGACGGTGAGATCATTGCTGAACCCTGCGATTTCCACGAGCAAGCCCAAAACCTTTGTCACCCGCCCAAATATTTCATAGGGCGGGAGCGTGGAAACAGACGCGCAAACTTGGTCGGCCAATCGATCCATGATTCGACAAGGATATCATATTTTTTATGATTTGTGCCGATATGAAAAGAGGGGCAAATGCCCCTCTGAAATAAATATTTATTTGATGTATGGCTCTTGGACGGGTGGCAACATTGTCTTGCAATCAACAAATGAATCAGTGCCTTTATATCGAAAACTAATTCTACCTTCTTGTGCGCCGTTACATGCGTCGACTCGCGCCTGATGAATTTCAGCTTGCTCCGTAGTCTGAATTGATACCAAGGGGACAATTGAGAATGATGCTAACGCCGCTCCTGCCCAAGCTAAGTCACGAGCGGATAAACCGAATTTTTCAGACAATGTTACATACGCAGCCTCTTTCAAAATGCCCGATACAACAGCAGGTGTAGCCATTAACGTGCCTACACTTGCATAAAGTGGGTTAAAAGGATCAGACGATCCACTCCATCCTTTTACTAATAAGGCTGTACCAGCAAGGGCGCCTGCAATTTTAACGCCGATTGAGAAATTATTTTGCATTCTTGCTAAAGCATTGAAGCCAAGTTCCTCATTTAGTGACATTTTAAACCTCGTTTACGCATTTATATGGTGAAATTTGATGGCTAAATTTAACCATTAGACAGAATATGTCAAGAAAATCTGTCGCCATACGGAAATGGTTAATATTTTTGTTTGCCTGCCTTATTAATCTTTGTTAATATTAAGAAAGTTTAACGCAAGAAGAACGTTACATCCAACCTTATCACACGGGAGAACCCCAATGCGCGTATTACTTGTTGAAGATGATAGCTCGGTTGCCAAGTCAATCGAAATGATTCTGAAATCCGAAGGTTACATGGTTGAAACCACCGATTTGGGTGAAGATGCCTATGAGCTTGGTAAATTTTACGACTATGATATCGTGGTGCTCGATCTTATGTTGCCCGATATGCATGGTTATGAAGTTTTGAAAAAACTTCGTGCGGACAAAGTCAATGTGCCGATTTTAATTCTCTCTGGTCTTTCTGAACTCGACAGCAAAATCAAAGGCCTCGGTTTCGGCGCGGATGATTATTTAACCAAACCATTTGAAAAAGCCGAATTGATCGCCCGTATCAAAGCCATCGTGCGTCGTTCACAAGGCCACGCACAAAGCCAGATTAAAATTGGCGAACTCACCGTTAATCTAGATTCACGCACCGTTGATGTATCAGGCAAACCTGTACATTTAACAGGCAAAGAATACGGTATTTTGGAATTGCTTGCGCTTCGCAAAGGCACAACCCTCACCAAAGAAATGTTCTTAAACCATTTATATGGCGGTATGGACGAACCCGAGGTGAAAATCATCGACGTATTTATTTGCAAACTTCGCAAGAAAATTGAAATTGCGGCCGATGGCGAAAATTATATCGAAACTGTATGGGGACGTGGTTACGTCTTGCGCGAACCACCAAGCAGCGAGAAAGCCAAAGCGGCGACAGCCTAAAAATTCAAAAGCGGGGTCAATGCCCCGCTTTTTTGTTATTGTTGTGTGGTAAAAAAAATTTATCCCAATCGTTGAACGATATCTAATTTGAAATCATCACCTGTGCGTTTAACGGTGACAAAGCAATCACCTATTTCGGCTTTTGCCACCCCTCTTTGAAACTGTGTTTTTAAAAGATTTTCTCCACGATCAGATTCTGCTAAATATAATGTTAGTCTATTATTTTTATTAAAATCTTCATGGCCAATGGATATCCATATAGGTTGAGATCCCATATGTGTATCAAGTGTGAAATGGGGACCATCTTCTTTTGAATCCATAAACGATTCCAAATTAAATGTCATTGATAATTTCGCGCCGATATTTTGGTTAGCAATAAATTCTTTTATTGCTTCCTGCGGATTTGGATAAAAGCGATCATGATTATCAAAGAATGGGATAGAAATACCTAATTCATTCTCAATTAATTGCGTAACAGCCTGCGCCAAAACTTCAGCAGTCTTATATCCAGAATTTGGCTGACGGGTAATGTTTGTGCGCGGCACCGACATTAATTCGCCAACAGTCATACGATATGAAGATCCATAATGTGCATAATGATCCGCACAAAAACTAGAAGAAAAGTTTGCATAAACTGACCACGCTCTTGTAGCAAGCGCTCCAGTTGCTATCCCATTAAAAGACTCAAATCTCGTATTCAACACACGATCAATTTTTTCATCTAATGTTTCGGTAGTCTCGGTCATTACTCATCTCCAGTATTGTTGCGCAGTCTTATGCTTGTATAGTCCAATCCCAAGCGATATGTCAATTGATTTGCGCAACGTGAAAGCTTTATTGGCAATTGGGTAAAAAAACCGTATAAAAACAATATGTTCAACCGCAATCAAATTCCTAATTTTTTAACACTATCCCGTCTGGGATCGTTGCCATTTTGTTTGGTATTGATGTTTATTGATGCACCGTGGGCGGCATGGCTTGCACTGCTCATTTACACCTATGGATGCGTGACAGATTGGCTAGATGGGTATCTTGCACGCAAATGGAATGTGACATCGCCGTTTGGTGTTTTTCTTGACCCGATTGCTGATAAAATTTTTATCGTGAGCGTGATGTTAATCTTAATTGCGAATGGAAAGTTGGATGGGTTTTGGACAATCCCACCCCTTCTCATCATCGCACGTGAATTTTTAATTGCGGGGCTACGGGAATTTTTGGGGCCAAAAAATATATCGGTGCCCGTGACACAAATGGCGAAATGGAAGACAGGTGTGCAAATGGGTGCACTTGGGTTTTTGATTATGGGCGATTATGGTGACGTGCTTATTCCTGGCACAACCGAAATTGGATATATTTTGATCACTGCTGCCGCCGTGTTAACCGTGATGACGGGATTAAATTACCTCAAAGAAGGTATGAAGCATTTATAAAATGTTGTTCTCACTCGCCAAACAATTTTTATACCGTATGGATGCCGAAACCGCGCATCAGATGACAATTAAGGCTTTAAAATCTGGCCTTTCTCCGAATTTATGTTTAGCCAAACCCGCGCGCGAATTACGTATGGATTTATGGGGGCGATCATTCCCCAACCCCGTTGGTTTGGCGGCAGGGTTTGATAAAAACGCCGAAGTTATCAAAGAAATGTTTGATATCGGTTTTGGCTTTATCGAAGTTGGCACAGTGACCATTAAACCACAAGAGGGCAACCCGCGCCCGCGCGTCTTTCGTGAAGTCAAACACAAAGCCGTGATTAACCGCATGGGATTCCCCAATGGCGGCGTGAATATATTTAAAGATAATGTTGCAAAATTTTTGGCACGTAAACCACGCCCAGCAGGCGTACTCGGGATCAATATTGGTATGAACAAAGATCAAACCGAACCCGAAAAAGATTATACATTTTTAATTCGCACCATCGGCGCGATGGCAGATTATTTCACTATCAATATTTCATCGCCCAACACACCAGGGCTTCGCAATTTACAAGACCCTGAATTTTTATCACCACTTTTGACCGCGGTGATCGATGAACGCAACAAAGTATGTGGTGATTTTCCCATTCCTTTACTGGTCAAACTCGCGCCTGATCTGAGCGACGATCAAATGGAGGCGATTGCTAAAGTTTTATTGGAAAAAAATATCGATGGGGTGATTTTGACCAATACGACCCTCTATCGTCCCGAAGATCTCCCCGCCTCCTTTCGTGAGGAACGCGGCGGCCTATCTGGCGCGCCCCTGACCGACCTGTCCACGGGGGTTATCCGCCGATTTTATACCCTAACCAAGGGAAAAATCCCCATTATTGGTGTTGGAGGTATCTTGTCTGCCAATGACGCCTATACCAAAATACGTGCTGGGGCATCATTAGTTCAGCTTTATTCGGGATTAATCTTTGAAGGTCCTAATTTAATTCGTAAAATCAATAAAGATTTGGTAAAGTATCTCAGAGCTGACGGGTTTGGTCACATTCGGGAAGCCATCGGGGCTGATCACCGCTGAACCCATCACATAATACTGGGAACGGGTTTTTAAATCATGTTTGAAAAAATGTTATCGCCGTTATGGTTTGCGACCTATGCGGTCGGGTCAATTTTATGTGTGAGCGTCATGGCCTATGCCGTGTCTATTACCGCCGCCGTGACATTCGCAGGATTCTTGGTTGTGTTCGGCACATTGGGCGTTGAATATATGGCGCGTGATCGCGGCGATAATAAATTATCATCTGACATTCAAAAAATTGAAACGGTGCAAACCACTATTTTAAATTCATTGCAAACAACCGAACAAACAATCGAAGATTTGCGATTACGCTTAGAGCAAACACGCCAAGCAATGCCGAAACAAAACAAAACCGCAAACGCATCTGCATTTATGCCATCACCGCGTAATGTTGCCAATCAATCAGGTTTGCGCGCGCAACAAACCGCACAAATACAATCACCTGCTGCCACGCCACAAAAATATGCAGATATGTTGGCACGCCGTGCGCCACCACCCATGATGTCATCGGATGAAATTCCATTTGAAGAACAAACACCGCAATTTACCGATTCTATGATCCGTGAACTTGTACAAAACGCTGTCACACATGACCGCATTGAAATGTTTGCACAACCGATTGTAAAATTACCTTCACGTAAAGTGCACGCACTCGAAGTATTCGCCCGTATTCGCGCCAAAGCAGGTGTTTACGTGCCTGCATCGCAATATCGCAAACTTGCCATCGAACAAGATTTATTGGTCGAAGTTGATCGTATTTTATTACACAATGTTTTAGATTCTGTGCGCGTGAATAAAAAACGCGACATGAGTATCAATTATTTTATCAATATTTCGACAACAACCTTAAAAGATTTTCCGTTCATGAGTACATTATTGCAATTTCTGCGCTCTGATCGTGATCTTGCCCCGCATTTAATTTTTGAATTCCGCCAAA
>JBIICJ010000016.1:0-28660 GCA_044238965.1 Micavibrio sp.
AAATACCAACGATTTCTTTGCCGATGTTGGAATGATAGAAAAAGGCAAGATCACCGACAGCCATCGCTTTTAAATTATTTGCGGCTTGATAATTGCGTACGCCGTCCCATGATCCTTTTTTATCCGCGACTAATTCGTCATAGGAATAGACATCGGGCTCGGACTTCATCAACCAATATTTCATGATCAACACCTAATCCCGTTCATCACGTTGCGGGCGTGATAAAATATGACCGATTAAATCGGTGTGTTTTATATTGCCAATAATGCATTCATGCACTGTGGTCACAATTGGCATATCGACATTTAATGTTGCGCATAATTTTGAAACGGCGTGCGCGGTGGTCACGCCTTCGGTGACGGCTTTGCGATCTTTTAAAATATCATGCGCGGTTTCGCCGCGGCCAATACGATGGCCAAATGAATAATTGCGTGATTGCGCACTGGAACATGTGAGCATTAAATCACCCACGCCGCATTGCCCCATTAATGTGTCGCGTTCACCGCCAAAGGCAACGGCCAATCGTGCCATTTCGGCAAGGCCGCGTGTGACCAAGGCTGCGCGCGCGCTTTCGCCTAAATTTAATCCATCTAAAATACCACACGCAATCGCGATCACGTTTTTGACAGCGCCGCCTACTTGCGCACCAATAATATCGTGCGATTTATACAAACGAAATTGCGGCGTTAATAACGCATCGGTTACATAATTTAATGAATCGGTGTTATCGCTCGCGATAGTCGCGGCACTTGGTTTACCAGACATTAAATCATGGGCGAATGATGGGCCTGTGAGAATGCTGATCGGTGTTGATGGTAAAATTTCGCGTGCAACATCGCTCAATAATTTTCCGCTTTCTATTTCAATGCCTTTGGCACATAGCACAATATGATGATGCGGTTTGATGTGTGATACAAATTGTTCACAAATGGATCTGACAAATTGCGCAGGGATCACATTTAAAATGATATCTGATTTATTGAATGCTTCAATTAATTCATTTGTAACATGAATGTTAGGGTGTAGTTTATATCCTGATAAATAAACCGTGTTCTCACGTTCCACGCTTAATGTGTTGGCCAAAGATTTTTCACGCGCCCATAACGTCACATCATGACCTGCGGCGGCATAAATTTGTGCGAGCGCCGTGCCCCATGCACCTGCGCCTATAACTGAAATATTGCTCATGCGTTTATTATCCATCTTTCGTTGAGTTCATCAAGTGGCCATCTGGGGCGCGCCTTTAATGATAAGGGGGATGATTTACCTGTGCGCATATATTCCACGCCCGCCCATGCGATCATCGCGCCATTATCGGTACATAATTGTGATGGCGGGGCGATAAATGTAATCGGCGCATGATTTTGCAATTCATGTATCGCGGCGCGAATGTGATTATTGGCAGCCACGCCCCCACAAATCACCACGGGAATAAACTTTAAATCATATCGTGTTTGGAATAATTTGATGGCTTGTGCCAAACGATATGAAATGGTGCGCGCGATGATATCTTGGAATGACGCACATAAATCAATCAAATCAGGTTCGTGAATGTCACCATGCGCCGTGGTTAAATCGGTGACATAATGTTTCACTGCTGTTTTTAATCCTGAAAATGAAAAGGCAATCTCATCACTTTTTAACATTGGAATGGTGAATGGAAAACGTGATACAGCGCGGGCAAGATCATCGCATTTTGATGCCATTTTTTCTAAATGCGGGCCGCCAGGAAATGGCAATCCCATCATCTTTGCTGATTTATCAAAACATTCGCCTGCGGCATCATCGCGCGTGCTAGCCCAAATCTCATAATCACCAAGACCATGCGCGCAAATAATTTGTGTATGACCACCAGATACCAACAAACATAAATAAGGAAATTGTATATCATGCGTTAACCGCGCGGTTAAAATATGCGCCTCAAGATGATTGATTCCTAAAAATGGTTTTTGGAGAGCAAGCGATAATGCTTTCCCTGCCATCATGCCCACCATCACCCCGCCAATTAACCCAGGGCCAGTGGTTGCGGCAATGCCATCAATGTCGGTGCGGGTTAAACCCGCATCGTTAACAGCGCGTTCGATTAAATTTTGCAAATGAAACACATGGGCGCGCGCGGCAATTTCGGGTACAACACCGCCATGAATTTTATGGTCGTCCAATTGGGTAAAGACCAAATGTGACAAGATCTCACGGCTGGCACTGACTATGGCAACCGATGTTTCATCGCAACTGGTTTCAATTCCTAAAATTTTCACGGGTTTTTTATGCCACAATCTTTGGGATAGAAATAGAGCCTATTTTGTGGCACAAATAACCTATGACTGAAAACAATAAATTTGACACCAATATTGAATTGAACCGCCAGCCAGACCGCATGATGAATACGGCCGCGCCATCGGCTGGGAAAACGTTAATGATCGCAGGTATCGTGATAACCGCCGCGTTAATTTTGGGCGCGTTTATCGCCATCGCGCCTGATGTAAAATCACAATTGAATGTTACCGCAGAACAACAAGAGCGCATTGATAAATTAGAACAAGAATTGGCGGTGGTAAAATCTGTCGCCCCGCCATCAATGGATACGCCTCAGCCAACAGAAGAAAATAATTGGACATCTGTATTACCCATTGACGTAAAAAATAAATTTGAATCGGTTTCAAATGATGTCAAAACGTTATCCACCGAAGCACAAAATTTGAAACAAGCGGTCACGCAATTGCAATCGGGATCAATGCCTGAACGATTGGCAGTGATCGAAGATAACATGAATAAATTTTTAAGCGTGGAACAACAGGCACAATTATCGACTATGTTTGACCGCGTGCAAATGATGGGGCAATCGGTCACGGGGCAACAATCATTGGATGGTGCAATGCAAGCATTAATCGGCGCATTACAAACATCGCCCGATCCTGACAAGGCGATATCGGATGCACGTGCGATTAACCCTGATGTGGCAACAGCTTTGGATGGTGTTGCGCCCGAAGATGCAAAGGCTGCGACCATGTTATTGGCGTTTTCACAATTGCGCGGGTCATTACAACGAAATAAAGATTCTTTTGATACGGATTTGACATTGCTGAAACAAACATTGGCGAAAGATAATCCTGAATTACAGGCGGCGATTGATCGTCTGGCGCCACAGGCAAAAACAGGCGTGTTAACCCCGCAAGGTTTATCAAATGAATTGCGGTCGATCACAGGTGAAGTGGTAGAGGCATCATTAACAGGCAAAGATGTATCGATCCAAGATAAGGTCATGTCGCGTTTAACCGATGTGGTAAAGGTTGAAAAAAATGGTGTGCCGATCACGGGCAATGAAACGCAATTGACCATTACTAATGCGCAAAAAATGTTAGATCGTGGTGATGTGGCGGGCGCGGTTGCGGCCTTACAAACATTAGATGGTGCGGCGGCACAAAAAACTGCACCTTTGTTAGGGCAGGCCGAGGCAACATTAGCGGCACAAAAATTACAATCATTATTGGGTACAAATATGGTGGGGCAATTGCAAAACACCATTCGCCAAATGGCGCAAACGGGCACGATTAATACGGGCAATTTACAACAAATTGTTACCGAAGTGCAAAAAATGGTGCCGCAAAATACGCAGCCCTTAGGAACAAAATAATATGTGGTTTTTGAAATTTTTCTGGTCGATTATTCAGGTGGTGTTTTTATTCGCCGTCATGGCATGGCTATATTTCACCTTTGGCGGTGATGTCACATTAACATGGAATGATTATAAAATTTCAACAAATGCGGGCGTCGCATCGGCATTTTTATTTGCATGTTTAATCGTGATTGTTTTCTTTGCGCATGTGATAGGTGATTTGGTGCGTTTGCCATCAGATCTCGCGCGCAAACATCGTGAAAAAAAACGCGCAAAAGGGCAACAGGCATTGCTGCGCGCATTGTCATCGGCATCGGCGGGTGATTATAAAAATGCTTATTATTTGGCGCATCGCGCGCAAAAATATTTGCCCGAAAGCGAGCAAGGCATGTCGTTATTGCTGCAGGCGCATGCGGCAAAATCACAAGGTAACGATGCCAATGCAACCGAAGCATTCGAGGCATTGGTCAAACATCCTGATACATCTGTATTGGGCGTTCAGGGATTGTTACAAAAACGTGTTCTGGATGGTGATGTGCGTGGCGCGCTGGAACTCGCGCGCGCGCAATATCGGGCGCATCCAAAGAATATTCATCTTCTTCGTCCTGTGTATGATTTGGAACGGCGTAATGGATTGTGGAATGATGCGCTTGTGACGTTGGATAAATTGCAATCATCACATGTCATACAAAAATCAGAGGCGCAAACAGACAGAGCCGTGTTGTGGATTATATTGGGTGATATGGCGAAAAAATCAGGCATATCACAGGATGCATTGCGGGCCTATCAACGTGCACACAGCGCTGATAAATCATTTGCGCCAGCGATTTCACGTTTAGCGCGCGCCCATGCGGAAAAAGGACAACGTTTACGTGCGGTCAGCATTGCAAAGGCTGGTATTGAAAAACATTTCCATCCATCATTCGTGCGTCTGTGGGATGATCTAAAACCAAAAGATCATGATGCGCGGTGGTTTACATGGTTGATTGAACGTGTTCCTGCCTCGGCTGAATCTTATTGTTTGCTTGCGCGTCATTACATGGCGGTGAATTTTTGGGGTGAGGCGCGTACCGCTTTGGCAAAAGCTGAAAAAATTGAACCGATTAAAGATGTATATCGGTTGTGGGTGGAATTAGAAGAAAAAAATAACGGCAATGCCCATGTAGTGCGCCAATGGCTTGACCGTTTGGAAAAAGCACGGAGCGGTAATGGATGGGTATGCCGCCGCACGCGTCGCCATTTTGATGATTATATGCCCGTGGTTGAACCTGAAAATTTATTTAATACTGTGGAATGGGCATCATATGATGATGGGGTAGTGACCAATAAAATTGATATGGCGCAATTACCCGTTTCATCAATGTCTTTGCTGGATTAAAAATTTCATGAAGGCCAACCCACTGAGGAAGCCACCAATATGTGCAATCCATGCAATCATTGATCCATCTGGCCCGCCCATAAATCCGAATAAAACGGTAATACCAATCCATACCGCGACAATTGGCAATAATCGATTTTGATTATTCAATTGGCCTGACCGTTGCAACATGATTAATACCGCGCCGAAAAGACCGCTAATGCCGCCTGAGGCACCGATCACGGGGTTTGTACCTTGCATATCGAATGCAAAATGTAATGCAGCGGCAAAGACAGAACACCCAAAGAAAATAAGCAACATTATTTTTGCCGAATGATTTTTTTCAAGTCCTGCACCGAATGCGGCGAGCATTAAAATATTAACACCTAAATGCAACCATCCCGCGTGGAGAAATGCATATGTGATTGGGGTGAGGGGAACAAATGGCGTGATTGATACCATATCGGTCATGCGAAATGGCACAAACCCCAAATTATATATCCACCACATATTATCAGGCAAAATGGGCAAAATAAAATGGCTGTAGGATGCAATCACATGAACAATTATCATCACGCCCATCAAATATTTTGTAGCGGGCGGTAGGTTGATCATGGGCGGCACGTTATTCTTTTTCCGTTTTAAGTGAATAATATTATCATTATCCTTCCACGGGTCATTGGTATTTGCCGGTGGGGGAGTGAAATCTTTGTTGTCCTGCACCATGATCGTCTTCTCGTTTCTTTCATAATTTTGTGCTAGGATGATTATATACATCATTTTGGAGGATCTTCCATGTCAAATAATCCCTATGATTTTTCGGTAAATACAAATTCCTTAGAAGAATTATGGATGCCGTTCACGCCTAATCGCCAATTTAAGAAAAATCCGCGTATGATTATGTCGGCCGATGGGATGTATTATAAAGACCAACATGGTAAAGAGATTCTCGATTGTACGGCGGGTTTATGGTGCGTGAATGCGGGGCATAACAAACAACGAATCAAAGATGCAATTTCGGCGCAAATGCGCACACTAGATTACGCGCCTTGTTTTAATCTGGGGCATCCTGCGGCCTTTATGGCGGCATCGCGCTTAACGGCGGCATTTCCGGATGGCTTTGATCATGTGTTTTTCTCAAATTCAGGATCAGAGGCGGTTGATACAGCACTTAAAATCGCGCTTGTGTATCAACGTATCCGCGGCAAGGGCACAAAACGCGTTCTGATCGGGCGTGAACGCTCATATCACGGTGTTGGGTTTGGCGGTATTTCTGTTGGCGGCGTCCCGTATGTGCGCACATCATTTTCGCAATTATTGCCATTGGTTGATCACATGCCGCACACCCATAATATGGAGCATAATGCATTTTCAAAAAATGAACCTGAATGGGGCGCACATTTAGCCAATGAACTTGAAAATATTGTCGCGCTTCATGATGCATCAAATATTGCGGCGGTGATTGTGGAACCTGTGGCGGGTGCACCTGGTGTATTGCCGCCCCCCAAGGGATATTTAAAACGCATTCGTGAGATATGTACCAAACATGATATTTTATTGATTTTTGATGAAGTCGTTACTGGGTTTGGTCGCGTGGGTTACATGTCGGCATCCGATTATTTTGGTGTGGTGCCTGATATGATTGTAACCGCAAAGGGATTGACCAATGCCGTTGTGCCGATGGGTGCAACATTCGTGAATAATGAAATTTATAATGCTTTTATGCAGGGCGATGAAAAAGTAACCGAATTTTTACATGGGTATACCTATTCGGCGCATCCGCTGGCCTGCGCCGCCGCCATTGCGACATTGGATGTATTTGAAGAAGAAGGTATTTTAAATCATGCCCGCAGCATCACACAATATTACGAAGATGCGGCGCATAGTTTAAAAGGATATCCATACGTCACCGATATTCGTAATCTGGGTTTATTGGCGGCGGTACAATTGCAAGAATGGAAACCCGAAGATCCGTATCGTGTTGCGCGTGAAGTGTCATTTGAATTATTCCGCCGCGGCGTGTTTATCCGTTTCAATGGTATTAATATGATTATCTCACCGCCACTCATCATGACCAAAGATCATATTGACACAATGTTTACAGCATTGGGTGATGTGTTACACTGGGCCCACAAAGAATTTGGATAAGCCAATTCCCATTAAAAAAACCGATCGGCAAGATCGGTTTTTCTTTCTCCCATAATTTTTTTATTTTTTATGACGGCATCACGCCCGCAAACATCGTTTCATTCTTTGCGCGGTCATATTTGTACACAGCATTCTCATTACCCTTTGCTTTTAAAAATGCAGGTGGTGTATATTTGGTAATCATTTTTCCTGCGGCCGCCACTAAATCTGTTGCCACAATTTTCGCATGATCAATTTGAACAAAGAATTTATCTATCACTTTGGCATATGCTTCTTTGGCAATTTCCATGCCCATCACCACCATACGGGTTAAATTTCCTTCGTTAGCAACTTGACCTTCGGCAGCGAGTGAGAATGACAAAGATGACAATTCTTTTTTCTTGGGTTTAAAGCCTGATCCGCCTGATGATGATGCGCGTCCGCGTGATGATTCATCTTCGTCGTCGTCCTCAACGCGGGTAATCACACCATTCGGGACATCAATTTCAAAAAAAGTCGCGGTTTGTAATGACACAGGATATTTTGCTAATTCTGATGGTTCTAATTGTTTGCCCGATAAACCCGCGCGCACTTCGATGCGGATTATGTCGGCAATGTGCCAGTCATATACAATGCAATGGCTCTTATATTCGCCAGGTTGGACGAACGGCTTTACAACGCGCTTGCCAGGGTAAAATGGTTCATTCAAACCAGCCTTGGCGATAAATTCGGATACGTTGATATGCATGGTACACTCCCTTATTTCTTATATTTTCTGGGGCTTTTCTGCCCTCTATGGTTTCGATAATGCCACAGCGAAGTTAAGGGATTATGAATAAAGCAAACAATTTTAATCAAATTACGAAAAATTGGGAATTTGTTAAACATTTTCCAGTTACTATGATAATATGAGTTTATAAAAAAGAAAAATAAGCTCAACATAATCTTTTGAAAGGGTGCGAAAGATGAATAAATTTACAAAATTTACAGCGTTAGCCGTTGCCGCATTGGTTATGGCATCAACCTCGGCGATGGCTATTAGTTTGTCATCTTCGGCCGATGGCTCGGGACTTTCAAACAATAAGGGCACAGCTACAATTTCAGGTGGTACTGTCGGAAGTTCCAGTTTACCAACAATCGTCAAAACGACAAACACCGCAGGTTCGTCAAAAACAACAGCACCAGTTTCGAAAACCCTAACTTCAGTTGGTAAGAGTTCTGCAGCAATCAATTCAGCCGCCAGTAGTCCAGCAGGTAATAATAGAACGGCATTAGCGACAGTATCATCAACGAACAGCACTAATAATGTCGCTAAAACAACTGCGTCGTCCCCTGCTGTCGGATCATCAACAGGCGCAACATCCTCGAACAATGTGGCGCGCACTGCGGGTGGTGCGGTAACTGGTATCTCAAAATCGGCAGCCGCTCTTGCAAATTTCACAGGTACAGCAGCAAATACAGCTGAAACTGTGGCCGGCGCAGCAAATGGCACAGCACAGGCAGTCAATAGTTTAACCGGAAGACATCAAAGTATTGTGTCAGCTCACGGAGCCCAAATGTACAGGCTCGGCGTTCAGTCAGCAACTTCATCTGCGCGCGCAGGTGGAAGTGGGGGATTAGGCGGGCTTGGAGGTCTGACAGGTGGTCTCGGTGGATTAACTGGCGGCATCACTGGCGCTAATTGTGGTACAGGAGTTAGCGGTGGTCTATGTTCTCTTTCTGGTGGTCTTGGCCAATTAGGCAGTACCTTAAGGCTTGTAGAAGGTGTAACAGGTGTCAATCTTGGTGGTCGTACACTTATGAACGCTGCAGGTTATGCGAATATTGCAGGTGGTTTAACCAATGTTCAAAACTGGAATGCGCTTGGTGCTAATTTAACGGGAAGCGTCAATCAATTTGGAACAGGTATTTCGCAATCTGTAAATCAAATTGGAACAGCGGGCCGACAAATTGGATCAGCTCTTAATCGTCGCCCTGCAGGAACAGCCACTACAGCATCAAATGAGGCCACAAAAACTGGTTCGAATACAGCACCAGCGGCGGCACCTACACCAGCGCCACCACCAAGCGTGAGAGGCCCGATATAAGAATAAATTATATCTAAAAGCATTTACAAAACCGCCAATCATCAAAATTGGCGGTTTTTTCATGCCCCCATAATCTTTTGGTTATATTTTTATTGAACACAATCGCCGATTAATGGCATAACCACGGGCAATGCCGAAAAAACCATCAATCCTTATTCTTGCGCGTCATTATCCGCCTTCAAAATCAATGGCGGCGCGTTTGACGCGTGATCTGGCCTTAGATTTAATCGCCGATGGGTGGGATGTGCGTGTGGTGACCACAGGCAATGTCAAACATCCCATGGTACAAACTGATATGGGTGTTGAAATTATCCGCGTGCCTACCTTTGTAAAAAAGAATTATATGGGGCATCTGAATGCGTGGTTTGCAATTTACAATATGGCACGCAAATTACCGCGCCATGATGTTGTGTTATCGATTTCAGATTCGCCATTTTTGGCAATCGCAGGCGCGCGAATAGCGGCGCAAAAATCATCATCCCACATTCATTGGTGTCATGAAATTTTGCCTGAATTATGGCCGATCGTTGGATATAAATTACCGTCATCAATATTATCCTATTTAGACAAACATATGATGAAATCATTGCGCGCATCTAACCATGTCATCGTATCGGGGCGGTGCATGAAAGATCATTTGATTTATCGCGGTCTTGACCAACAGCAGGTTTCAATTATTCCCCCATGGGAAAATGCGGATCCAGGCGGCGCTGTTAAGGATGATATGTTGGAAGAACAACCTGCGTGCCGATATACCGACCCCACCATGTTATTCCGCGTCATGTATACGGGTTCAATCAGCGGCGCCACGCCCGTATCACCGTTATTGGATGCAGCCTTATCCATTGTCAAAGAATTTAATGATATTGAATTTGTATTTGTGGGTGACGGTCCTGCTTTTGAAAAAATTGCATCATTAAAGGCACGTCATGGGCTTGATCGTATCAAATTATTACCTCTTCCGCCTATATCGCACGCGGCAAATATGATGGCCAGTGGTGATGTCCATGTGGTGACTTTAAAAGACGAAGCGGCAGGATTAATAGTGCCTACATCTTTTTATACAGCAATGGCGGCACACCGTCCTGTGATTGTCATGGCAAATGATCATAATGAAATGGCAAAATTTTTGGCGGAATATCCGTTTGGATCTGTTGTGCCTTTGGGCGATGCGGCGGCATTGCGTGATATGATTTTAAAATTCCGCCATGATCGCCATGAATGGTTTAATGCTCATCAGGCCGCAATTGCCGCGCATAAAAAATATAACCACGAAACGGCACGTACAGAGTGGTTGCGACTCATTAAATCATCATTCCGTCCGTTGGATTAACTTGTCACCGCAACAACTTTTAACAAACCTTTTCCACAACACGTAAATGCACTTTTGACAAACCGCCATGGTACAATCAGTGATGATGATGCTGATTGTTTAAATCGATATGACATCGTGATTTCACTTGTATCTGCAATGGGAAATGTTGTGTACAGTAATGTGCGAACATATTGTTCTGCGTGCGATTGTAAATTTTCAAATGTGACATGATCAGCTAAAGATAATAAAAAATGTAGGTTATATAATAACGTTGATGGCAATAAATCTTTGATACGCTGTGCTGATGTTTGTTTGCAAAATAATCGCTGGTCACGCACACGCGAAATAAAATGCCCGACAAACATATCGGGCGATTGAAAATATAAAAGTTTGACAATTTTTTTTATGGTTTGCGATTGCGCAGGTTTATGTCCGCGCGGTAATATCCAGATATATCGCCCGTCAATATTCGGTAATATGTCTTGAATCACATCATGTGAATTGGCGCTGACGATTTCAAAATTTTGGTCATCCTGTTCGGTCAAAATTTCTGCCATGAAATTTTGCTCCGCCAGCGAATGGTTTAATAAAATTATCGTTATCATCTTGCTTAAATCCGTATACCGCTCTGGATTCGTCCCTCAAAAGGAATAATTGCGCCCAAAAGAGGCTCATCCATCAGTGTTGGCACCTATAGAATCAGCATAGCATGAATAGATTAATGCCTGTTAAATATAGCTTTTTGTGCATTTGCGAAATATTTTAAAGAAAATTCAAAAAGATGTTTGACAATAGGGGTGGCTCTGTATATAAGAGCGTTCTGCTTTGGCGGGAACTAAATTGAAGCTTTGAAAAAACCTTTAATTTCAATGACTTGCCAAGGATTGCTTTTTGAAATTTTTTGAAAAAAACTTCAAAATTTCGAAAAAAAGCTCTTGACGGATGAAATGGTAATCATTAAAGTCCGTCCATCGTCAAAAACTTAGATTTTTGTCGTGTCCTCGCCTCGGAAGCGAGAGAGGGCAGAGGCTTTTGAGCCTCACGTTTATTGAACATCGTGAAACGGAAAAAGACGATTCGCAGACAGCAGTCGCGTGTTGAACTATTGACGCGTTTATATAATGAAGTTGACTGTTGCTTAATATTTATCTGTGAATCGCAATCAATGATTATTTTTTAAATAAGATAATCATGCAGACGTTACAAATAATTAATTACGTGATAGGTCACTTCAATTTTCTTGAAGTTTTTATTAAGCAGTGAAATGTGAATATAAAGAGTTCATGGCATCAAACTTAAGAGTTTGATCCTGGCTCAGAACGAACGCTGGCGGCAGGCCTAATACATGCAAGTCGAGCGCTCTAGCAATAGGGAGCGGCGCACGGGTGCGTAACGCGTGGGAATATGCCTTTAGGTACGGAACAACCAAGGGAAACTTTGGCTAATACCGTATAATATCTTCGGATCAAAGATTCATCGCCTAAAGATTAGCCCGCGTCTGATTAGCTAGTTGGTGGGGTAAAGGCCTACCAAGGCGACGATCAGTAGCTGGTCTGAGAGGATGATCAGCCACACTGGAACTGAGACACGGTCCAGACTCCTACGGGAGGCAGCAGTAAGGAATATTGGACAATGGGGGAAACCCTGATCCAGCCATGCCGCGTGAGTGACGAAGGCCTTAGGGTTGTAAAGCTCTTTTGGTGGGGAAGATAATGACTGTACCCACAGAATAAGCCCCGGCTAAATTCGTGCCAGCAGCCGCGGTAATACGAATGGGGCAAGCGTTGTTCGGAATCACTGGGCGTAAAGCGTGCGTAGGCGGTTTTGTAAGTCAGAAGTGAAAGCCCAGGGCTCAACCCTGGAATTGCTTTTGAAACTGCATAACTTGAATCCCGGAGAGGTTAGTAGAATTCCGAGTGTAGAGGTGAAATTCGCAGATATTCGGAGGAATACCAGTGGCGTAAGCGGCTAACTGGACGGGCATTGACGCTGAGGTACGAAAGCGTGGGGATCAAACAGGATTAGATACCCTGGTAGTCCACGCCATAAACGATGTGTGTTCGTTGTCGGGAATGAATTTTCGGCGACTAAGCTAACGCAGTAAACACACCGCCTGGGGAGTACGGTCGCAAGATTAAAACTCAAAGGAATTGACGGGGACCCGCACAAGCGGTGGAACATGTTGTTTAATTCGTAGCAACGCGAAGAACCTTACCTACCCTTGACATACCCAGTATGGATTTCAGAGATGATTTCCTTCAGTTCGGCTGGCTGGAGTACAGGTGCTGCATGGCTGTCGTCAGCTCGTGTCGTGAGATGTTGGGTTAAGTCCCGCAACGAGCGCAACCCCTATTGTCTGTTGCCAGCATTAAGTTGGGCACTCAGGCGAGACTGCCGGTGACAAGCCGGAGGAAGGCGGGGATGACGTCAAGTCATCATGGCCCTTACGGGTAGGGCTACAAACGTGTTACAATGGTAGTGACAGTGGGTCGCGAGGCAGCAATGCCAAGCCAATCCTTAAAAGCTATCTCAGTTCGGATTGTCCTCTGCAACTCGAGGGCATGAAGTTGGAATCGCTAGTAATCGTGGATCAGCACGCCACGGTGAATACGTTCCCGGGTCTTGTACACACCGCCCGTCACGTCATGGGAGTCGATTTTACCTGAAGACAGTGAGCTAACCGCAAGGAGGCAGCTGACCACGGTAGGATCGGTAACTGGGACGAAGTCGTAACAAGGTAGCCGTAGGGGAACCTGCGGCTGGATCACCTCCTTTCTAAGGAAACGTTCGGTGGTTCGTATCATAAGACCTCACGGTTTTATGAGCCGCTTCTGCTGTCTACGTATCGTTTTTTTCCGTTAAGAGAATGATGACATACCGGATAGGTAGCCGTAATATCGGCTTTATGCGAGTTTTGGGCTAGTAGCTCAGTTGGTTAGAGCACACCCCTGATAAGGGTGAGGTCGGCGGTTCGAGTCCACTCTGGCCCACCATTTTATTTGCTACGGTTTAGTAAGGGCCCATAGCTCAGCTGGGAGAGCGCCTGATTTGCATTCAGGAGGTCTGCGGTTCGATCCCGCATGGGTCCACCATATTTGCCCACTCAATAGACTATCGAGATGCGGGTGAATCGAACCGCATTAAATAAATAATTCGCAGAGCGAATTGTCTATCCCGCATGGGTCCACCATTGCCATGGTGAGTAACCTGAGGTTATGTCGGAATGATTTGAAAATCAGATTTTAGGATCTTATTTTTTGATCATTCGATCATCGTTTCTTTTACATCGTGAATAGATATTGAAATAACCAACATTTAGTAGGAAATGTTACAACAGCAATACTAAATACTAATACGAATATCCCAAATACAATGAATATTTATAGTTGTAACTTTCAGTCTAGAATAAGAATAAAAATTACTGAAGCTGAGAAATATATTATATTAAGTCATGCGGAGTGATGAGCTTAGATTAAGGTTGAATAGAGTATCGAACTTTATGATTTTATCCCTGCGCGTGGTAAATGAATTCAAGTGCTAAAGTGCATTTTGTGGATGCCTTGGCGATCAGAGGCGATGAAGGACGTGGTACGCTGCGAAAAGTTACGGGGAGTTGCGAACAAGCTTTGATCCGTAAATGTCCGAATGGGGAAACCCACCTTTAATTAGGTATTGTTAACTGAATACATAGGTTAACAAAGCAAACCCGGTGAATTGAAACATCTTAGTAACCGGAGGAAAAGAAATCAACCGAGATTCCCTTAGTAGCGGCGAGCGAACGGGGAGCAGCCCAGTGATTATCATGTAAGAATCAAAACAGTCTGGAAAGTCTGGCCATAGAGTGTGATAGCCACTTATGAGTAGAAAGCATGATAATCCTCGAGTAAGGCGGGACACGTGAAATCCTGTTTGAACATGGGGGGACCATCCTCCAAGGCTAAATACTCCTGATCGACCGATAGTGAACTAGTACTGTGAAGGAATGGTGAAAAGAACCCCTAGCGGGGAGTGAAACAGACCTGAAACAGAATGCATACAAACAGTTGGAGCCTCTTTATGGGGTGACAGCGTACCTTTTGTATAATGGGTCCGCGAGTTAATCTTGCAGGCGAGCTTAAGCCATTAGGTGTAGGCGTAGCGAAAGCGAGTCCGAAATGGGCGTTAGTTTGCGGGATTAGATCCGAAACCCGGTGATCTAGCCATGGGCAGAGTGAAGGTAAGGTAACACTTACTGGAGGCTCGAACCGATCAATGTTGAAAAATTGTCGGATGACCTGTGGTTAGGGGTGAAAGGCCAATCAAACCGGGTAATAGCTGATTCTCTGCGAAATCTATTTAGGTAGAGCCTCGAATGAATACCTTGGGGGGTAGAGCACTGGATGGGCTAGGGGGGCGCAAGCCTTACCAAACCCAACCAAACTCCGAATACCCAAGAGTACTATTCGGGAGACACACGGCGGGTGATAACGTTCGTCGTGAAAAGGGAAACAACCCAGACCACCAGCTAAGGTCCCCAAATTGTGACTAAGTTTGAAAGGAAGTTGGATTTCCATGACAACCAGGAAGTTGGCTTAGAAGCAGCCATCTTTTAAAGAAAGCGTAATAGCTCACTGGTCTAATCAAGAGATCCGGCGCCGAAGATGTAACGGGGATCAAGTCACATACCGAAGCTGTGGATGCCGTAAGGCGTGGTAGCAGAGCGTTCTGTAAGCCTGCGAAGGTGACCTGTGAGGGTTGCTGGAGGTATCAGAAGTGAGAATGCGGACATGAGTAACGATAATCAGGGTGAGAGACCCTGACGCCGAAATTCCAAGGGTTCCTGTCCAATGTTAATCAGGGCAGGGTGAGCCGGCCCCTAAGGCGAGGCCGAAAGGCGTAGTCGATGGGAACCACGTTAATATTCGTGGGCTTGTTGGTGGTGACGGTGGCCGTAACTTGTTTGACCTTAACGGATTGGTCGGGCGAGGAAGGACATCCAGGAAATAACCCCAACGTATAAACCGTACCCGAAACCGACACAGGTGGAATGGTAGAGTATACTAAGGCGCTTGAGAGAACTATGTTGAAGGAACTCGGCAAATTACACCCGTAACTTCGGAAGAAGGGTGACCCATCCGCACGCAAGTGTAGGTGGGTGTCACAAAAATGGGGGTGGCGACTGTTTATCAAAAACACAGGGCTCTGCGAAATCGCTAAGATGACGTATAGGGTCTGACTCCTGCCCGGTGCTGGAAGGTTAAGAGGAGATGTGCAAGCATTGAATCGAAGCCCCAGTAAACGGCGGCCGTAACTATAACGGTCCTAAGGTAGCGAAATTCCTTGTCGGGTAAGTTCCGACCTGCACGAATGGAGTAACGACTTCCCCACTGTCTCCAGCATAGACTCAGTGAAATTGGATTCCCCGTGAAGATACGGGGTTCCCGCGGCTAGACGGAAAGACCCTATGAACCTTTACTATAACTTTGCAGTGGCATTACGATTGTCATGTGTAGGATAGGTGGGAGACTTTGAAGCGGGAGCGCTAGCTTTCGTGGAGTCAACCTTGAAATACCACCCTTGACCTTCGTAATGTCTAACCATGATCCATATATCTGGATCTGGGACCCTGCATGGCGGGTAGTTTGACTGGGGCGGTCGCCTCCCAAAGAGTAACGGAGGCGCGCGATGGTAAGCTCAGGACGGTCGGAAATCGTCTTCGAGAGTGCATTGGCATAAGCTTGCCTGACTGCGAGACTGACAAGTCGAGCAGAGACGAAAGTCGGTCAAAGTGATCCGGTGGTACCCTATGGAAGGGCCATCGCTCAACGGATAAAAGGTACTCTAGGGATAACAGGCTGATAGCGCCCAAGCGTCCCCAGCGACGGCGCTGTTTGGCACCTCGATGTCGGCTCATCTCATCCTGGGGCTGGAGAAGGTCCCAAGGGTATGGCTGTTCGCCATTTAAAGAGGTACGTGAGCTGGGTTCAGAACGTCGTGAGACAGTTTGGTCCCTATCTACCGTGGGTGTTGGATATTTGAGAGGAGTTGCCCTTAGTACGAGAGGACCGGGGTGAACGTATCTCTGGTGTATCGGTTGTGACGCCAGTCGCAGCGCCGAGTAGCTATATACGGACGAGATAAACGCTGAAAGCATCTAAGCGTGAAACTTACCTCAAAACTAGATATCCCTATTAGAGCCGTCAAAGACCATGACGTTGATAGGCCGGATGTGGAAGACCCGTAAGGGTTGCAGCTAACCGGTACTAATTGCTCAATCGACTTGAATTCACCCGCAACGGAAACTTGTTTCCTTGCACTTCACGCGCAGTGGTAAGATCATAATTGATCATATCTGCAAGTGACTTGACGTGATATAAAGCACTCAGAATTAAATGAATAAAAACGCTAAATGTTAGGTTATTTCAATTATTGTGTTTAAATGACGTGGTGGTTATACCGGGGGTGCAACACACCTTCCCATCCCGAACAGGACCGTGAAAAACCTCAGGGCTGATGGTACTATGACTTAAGTCATGGGAGAGTAAGTCGCTGCCACGTCTTTTAAGCACAATGGTTGAAAAAACATTCAGTATCTTTCACGAAAACATTTTGAAAAAGAAATTTTAAAACCCCGATCTAAACAATCGGGGTTTTTATGTTTTGTAATTTTAAATTTTTATCCCAAGCCCGCGGGTTTTATTTTTGGCTGAGTTTTTCCTTGGGTGCCACGCGCAAGTTCGCGATCACGATCAATATCTTTTATGCGCGCATCAATGTCTTGTAACAAATCACCTGCATTTGTTTTTGTGCTATGAACAAATTCATCAATAATAGCGCGCCCTAATAAACGTGCGCGATCACTTGTTGCGCCCACTTCAATATACCAATGTGTTCCGTTTTGATAACCAACTTTCGCAGTGCCATCATTAAGTGATTCTTCCCCTATCACGTGATTGAGTAGGCGATGCAAACTATCTTGGACAAATGGTCGAGAAAATTTTATATCATCACGTAAGCCGCCACCATCCGATTTAAAAAAGTTATCGTCTGATTTTACAAAGAGGGGAAATCCAACTGATAAATATTTCACGCTGAAATGATCATAACAGCAATCAGTAATCGCAGGTGTTTTTCCATCACGCACATCGCGACCGTCTGGATTATGTTTGTATTGAAAATAATTTGTTCCTTCGGGAATCGGATGCGCGGCAATATAATCGCGAGAATTGATTAGATATTGAACATGATCATGCAATGGTGCGTCTGATCCTGGCCATGAAACATCGTTTAAATCTGAATAGGGAAGTGGTGGTGGCTGAGAAATTTCTTCCTGTTGTAAAGGTGCGGGACGCGCATTATCAACAACGCCCCCCCTTCCAAAAATTGCACGTAATCGTCCCAGCATGAAAATATGTTGCCACAAATATGTTAAAGTTGGATGAATAACCTATGGTTGTATCTTCTTGATTTAAAATAGCTTTTGTTTAGACTGTTTATAGGAAAAGGGATTTTTACTCCATGACATGGTTTTTCTGGGCTGTTGTATCCTCTATCGCGGCGGCCGTTCTTGCTGAAATTAATCGTATTTTTCGCCAGGATGCCCAATTATTAAACGCATGGCGCTCCACCGTGGCAACGGTTATGCTCGCCTGCGCCGTTCCGTTTATGCAATGGCCTGATTTTGATTTGCACAAATCATTTTATATTGTATCGGCCGTTGATGGTGCGGTGATGGCCATTGGCATGATTTTGTTATTTCAAATGGCGCAACATAAATCAGGTCGTGTGACATCAATGATCTTACCGCTTGCGGCGGTTGGCGCTTATATCACATGGTGGATGATCGCTCCACAGGATAGGCCTGATTTAATTCAAGAACCTTTAAAAGTTGCGGCTGCTATATTCTCGCTTTTATTGATCACGCTGGCGCTTCAAAAAATTCGTGCAAATGATTCAAGCTGGGAAAGTTTTATGATCGTGCTTCCCGTTGGTATGGCGTTTGGTATTATTGATGCGCTTACAAAATATGTGATGGGTGATGGTCTAAATCTATATGCGATGTCTTTATCATATACTTTGTTTGCGTCTTTTATTTGCGCTTTGGTTGCGTGGGGCGCAACATGGCGCGTGCCCGAGGGCGGCCGCGTTGTCGATGTATTTGATGCTGATTTGTTGTGGGCGGGTTTCTGGGCGGGTTTTTGGACGGCTTTAATGTTCTTGGCATCAACCTTTGCAGTCACCATGGCTGATAACCCCACCTATGCCGGTATTATTATGGCCATGACGCCAATATGGCTTTACATTTACAATCATTTTCGTGGCATTCACGACACGACGTCACCCATCGCCAGCCTTTTGATCATGCTGGGTGCAATCGGATTGATATTTTCATCATTATAAGGTATTTCGGGCTTGCGTTCATGGGCACAGGTGGGTATAACACAACTCCACTTGAATAATTCTTCATATCGCGGGGTGGAGCAGCCCGGTAGCTCGTCAGGCTCATAACCTGAAGGTCGTCAGTTCAAATCTGGCCCCCGCAACCAATTTCATCAAAGCGAACTTTTTGTGGGACCGCCCCAAGAGACTATATGGGCGGTTTTTGCATTTGAAAAACCCCATACTCTGCGGGCTTTCGCGCACTACCTGTTCGCGGGATCTCTGCGCAAACATGGCGGCTTTTTGATCCCATTTGAGGTGTTTGGGTCGTTTTCTCTCAAAACCTCACGGCTTTTTCAAAGTAACCTTCAGGTTGTCATGTGCTTGATTATCAAGGCTTTGAATGTTCGAACATTTTCGGGTTTTTCTGGGTTCGATTGCTCCCCCATTTTTTTACTCAAGCCTTGATTTGACAGCAGTATATTGTCTGCGACTGATTGGTATGAAATATCCTTGTTTTGTGAGGATTTTTCCATCCGAGGCTTTGCCAATAATTTTATCAACATGTGCTTTGTTTACCCAATAAGAACGATGAGTTTGCAATCCATCGTATAAATCTTTTAGTTCATCGATGGCATTCTGAAGATTATAGAGCTGTAAGGTTTCGCCTTGGGTGGTAATAATCCTCAAATAATGTAACTCTGACATTAGATAAATAATATCACGACCGAGCGCATGCGGTATCAGAGATAATATATAGGGATTGGTCTTCTTCTCAGGCTCACTTTTTTTATTCTCAATCATAATTGGGCTTTGAAAGTTGAGCTGTAATATTCTGGGTGCATTTATAGCAATCCACGTCAGTGTAACTGGCCCTATAATGCCGCCCGCCTCTTCAAGAATAAGCGGCAATGTGTCTTTAAGCGTTTGAATTTTACCCCAGTCATCCAGCTCCAGAACATAATCTATACCAAGGCCTATAGGTATAAAGATAAGGGATGCTATAAAACCAGCCATCCCCGTTTTGAACCAAGGATTAAGATGATCAAAAAGCCTTATGTTCTGTAAAAAGCTATGCGTGATAATTAGAAGCGGTA
This sequence comes from Micavibrio sp., assembly GCA_044238965.1. Taxonomy (GTDB): domain Bacteria; phylum Pseudomonadota; class Alphaproteobacteria; order Micavibrionales; family Micavibrionaceae; genus Micavibrio_B. The sequence continues at coordinate 19,959 of JBIICJ010000016.1, forward strand.
TTAGAATACTGATTTGCACAGCCCAAAAGAGAAGGCTCGTGAAAATACCCTCTCCCGCCAAAGACTCGGGCTCTAACATAGTAAAAAGCAGAATCAGAAAGACGCTGATCCAGAAAAAATAGCGCTGCGATGATACAGATCCAAAGCTCATGACTATATAATACATAAAATTTATGTGGAGAAAATAACCATTCGTGCAATTTAATGACCGCTCATGCACAAGCCGCGGCCTTTCGTGCATCGGCAATAGATTTATAAAATATCCATCCTATAAATTATATGTGTCGTATCTGGCACGCAACCAAATCTAAATTAAGGAGACAAAAATGAAGTTTAAACTTGCTGGCACTTTAATGGTCGCCACTATTTTATCTGCTGGAGTGCCTGCATGGGCCGATGACAGCATGAGCAATGAAGGGAAGTTCTTTGGCAAACTATACGGTGGCGCCAGTATTTTAGGAGATCAGAGCATTTCACAAACAGGTGTAGCCGCACCAGGAGCAACTAGTGATGCATCATTTGATGCAGGCATGGTCGCAGGCGGCGCAGCCGGATATTATTTTACCGATAATATTTCTGCCGAGCTTGCTTGGGATTACCGTAGCAATAACCTTGATAAAGCAAACTTTTCAGATGGAACGAACTTTAATGACGGCGATTTTGCCTCAAATATCTTTTTTGTGAACGGTTATTATCATCTGGATCCTATTATGAACAGTAAGTTTCGTCCTTATGTCGGGGCAGGTCTTGGCTATGTTCAAGAGATTGATATTGATCTTAAGAATACAGGCGGAGCTGAAACATCATACTCACAAGATGGAGAAATAGCCTATCAGCTTATAGCGGGAACGTCATACGGCCTTACTAATAATTGGGACTTAACAGCCGATATTCGTTATATGCGCGCCGATGGTATTAATCTAAAGACAGAAAGTGGCGGCACAGCCGAACTGCGTAACGTAGATTATGATCCAGTGTCTTTAACCGTGGGTGCTGTTTACAAGTTTTAATAGCCACTCGTTAATCATCCAGAAGCGAGGCATTTATTTTGGTGCCTCGCTTTTTTCTTTTTATTACAACATAAGGCGCCTTTTGAGAGGATAATCGATTATAAGCATGATTAAGTACGATTTATTTTCTTTTGAGAAAGGAATAGTAAGCAGATAATTTTTATTAAACGTTTGTCTCTATCTATTTATTTCTGTAACTTTCTGGATAAAGCTATTTTATATCCACCATAATTCTCTTGATGAAGGAAACGTGCCACACGCGTAACCGTCGTCGTACTGGCACAGACCTGTTCAGCTATTTCACGATATCCTAATTGTCCATCGTTTAATAATTGCGCAATTGTCCATCTTTCTGCAAATGACTCAATTTCCTTTGGCGTACATAAATCTTTTAGAAAGCGTTCCATTTCATCTTTTGTTTTTATACTTAAGAATGCGTCATATAATCCATCAATATCCAAAGTTGATTTCATCTTATCCCTTTCTTATCTTGGCTGCACGACTATGTGCTTCCAGACCTTCAATCATGCCAAGTTTCATTGAATCGTTGTATAAAATTTGTGCTTTATGATTATCTTCAATATTAATCCATGTGCGCATGCGCATAAATGCAAATACGGACAAACCAGCTGTAAATTTAGCTGTTCCTCCAGTCGGCAAGGTATGATTAGGGCCAGCACCATAATCACCAATTACTTCGGCGCTGTCTTTCCCAATAAAAATTCCCCCTGCATTTGTGAAAAGAGGTGCAATACTTGTCGCATCACGTGCCAAAATTTGTAAATGTTCAGGAGCAAGTCGGTTACATATATCAATTGCCTCCTCAACAGATTTGGTAACAACGGCAAAGCCATTTTTTAGGGCAGCCTCAGCAGTTTTAAGCGTAGGTAAGTCTTTTAATTGAGTTATGAGCGCATCATTCACTCGATTTAATAAATCCTCAGAAGTTGTAATTAAAATGGGTAATGCATCATCATCATGTTCAGCTTGCGCTAATAAATCTGCTGCTATGATTTGTTCATCTTGATCATTGTCGGCGAAAACTACCAATTCAGATGGGCCTGCCAACATATCAATTCCAACAAATTCAGATACAATGTGTTTTGCAGCGGTAACCCAACGGTTGCCAGGACCTACAATCATGTTTACTGGTGGGGTATGCGCTGTGCCGTACGCGAATGCACCGATTGCTTGTACGCCGCCTAAGCATAGCATGGTATCAGCCCCAGCGACATAAGCGGCTGCCAATGTATAGGTGGTCGGTTTTGGTGATGATATAATCACATGTTTGACGCCCGCGATTTTTGCAGGAATAACTGTCATTAGCACAGAGGATGGTAAGGGAAAGCGCCCACCAGGCGCATAACACCCAGCAACATCAATTGGTAAAATATCGTGTCCCGCATATCCGCCAGGAATCGAAAATTTTAAAGATGTGAGGCATGATTTCTGCGCGATTGCAAAATCACGAATACGATCTGCTGTGCGTATTAACAAAGCTTGATCATCATTTGACAACGAGTCAAAGGCGACCTTTAGATCTGCGGGTTGAATTATAAATTCACCATCAAGTCCATCAAATTTTTTTGACAATTTTATAATTTCTTTATCGCCATTGGCTTTAATCTCAGACAACATACTACGTACATTTGTCAATGTTTCATTGTCAAATGCCTGAGATCGATTGAGAGGTATATTTTGTGGTAAAATTTTACGAAGCATGGTGTCTTTCTTTCAACTTTTTACAAACATCATTTAATGTAAGACCAGAATTTTCCAATAAAACTAATGTATGATATAACAAATCAGCACATTCATTGATAATTTCATTTTTATCTTGTTTCATATGTGCCAATGCTAACTCAACGCCCTCTTCACCGACTTTTTGTGAAATACGTGATATGCCAGATTCAAATAATGATGTGGTATAGCTTCCCGTAGGACGTGATGCGTTTCGTTCTGGCAATAATTTGCTGAGTGTGCGTAAAATTACGATATCATCGATAGAATCATCATTAAAGCAACTTGTTGATCCTGTATGGCAAGTGGGGCCTGCGGGGGTGGCGCGACATAAAATTGTATCATTGTCACAATCTATATGCATAGAATCTAGCTTTAGGAAATTTCCTGATGTCTCCCCTTTTGTCCAAAGTTTGTTTCTGGTGCGACTAAAAAAAGTTATATTGCCTGACGTACGGGTAATATTTAATGCTTCGTCATTCATATAACCAAGCATTAAAACTTGATAAGTCGTATTGTCCTGTACAATAACAGGAATCAAGCCATTGCATTTTTGCCAATCAATGTTCATATTTATCTCACGTGAATATGTTGTTGTTTTAAAAATTGTTTTAAATCAGGAATATTTATTAAGTCTTTATGGAACACTGATGCTGCTAGCGCACCATCGACATGCCCGTGTGTAAAGACGTCAGCAAAATGTTGCATAGATCCTGCTCCCCCTGACGCAATTAATGGGATATGAGTTATGTCACGCATCATATACAATTGTTCAATATCATATCCATTGCGGACGCCATCTGCATTCATGCAATTTAAAACAATTTCACCTGCGCCACGTTCTTGTGCTTCGGTAATCCAGGCAGATGTATTGTATTTAGCCGCGATAGTTTTATTTACATCCCCTGTATATTTGTAAACTTTATATTCTCCGTTTTCATATCGGCTATCAACGCCAATCACTACGCATTGAACGCCAAATGCATTGGCTATATCTGTGATGAGCTGTGGATTCTCTAGTGCTGGAGAATTGATTGAAATTTTATCCGCGCCATCATTTAGAATAGTACGAGCGTCATCAATAGTACGAATACCACCTGCAACACAAAAGGGGATATCAATCACGCGTGCCACTGAGCGAACCCATTCTTTGGAAATGGTACGCCCATCGCTGCTGGCTGTAATATCATAAAAAACCAATTCATCGACACCCGCGTTGGCATATCGCTGCGCAAGTTCAATTATGTCTCCAACAATTTCATGGTTACGAAATTGAACGCCTTTGACAACAACGCCATCACGAACGTCTAAACAGGCGATAATACGTTTTGTTAGCATGCACAAACCTCTAATGCTTGTTCTAACGTAAATAAATTTTCGTACAAAGCTTTGCCAACGATTGTGCCAGCGATGTTGTTTTTTCTTAATTCTTTAAGATCTGACAATGATCCAATTCCGCCAGAAGCTTGTACAGAAATTTCTGAATATAATTCAGCAATTTTTTTATATAGATCAATGTTGGGGCCCATCATTGTGCCATCACGTGCAATATCTGTACATAAAATATATTTTAATCCATATGGCAGATAATTATCTATAATATCATAAAGATTGATATTGGTTGACTCGCGCCATCCTGAGATAGCAATTTTTTCATCAATCACATCAAGCGCAAGAACTATGCGATCTTGCCCATAGTCTATTAGTAATTTTTTGATAAGTTCAGGGTCGCGAATGGCAAGAGAGCCAATTACAACACGCTGGACGCCTATTGATAATAAATTTTTTACATCGTCATAAGATCGTAATCCTCCGCCCGTTTGAATGTTGAGGTTTGTATTCGTGGCAATTGACTCAATAATATCAAATTGACGATTATTTGCATTCTTTGCGCCCGATAAATCAACGACGTGTAGCCATGTAGCGCCCTTGGATTTAAATATTTTGGCCATTTCCAAAGGATTATCACTATAGTATGATACATCATCAAAATTACCTTTGTGAAGACGTACACACGCTCCATCTAGGATGTCAATTGCTGGATAAAGTATCATGCAAACTCCACAAAATATTTTAATAAACTTGCCCCTGCTTTGCTGGACCGTTCGGGATGGAATTGGCATCCCCAGAAATTATTTTTACGAATCATAGATGAAAATTCATGTCCATAGATTGTTTGCCCAATTGTGTATGCGCCAATCGGTACGTAATAGGAATGAACAAAATAAAAATAATTATCTTGTTCCAAAATTATTTTAAGATTTTTGTCATTGATTGTTACATCATTCCATCCCATATGGGGCACAGGTAAATTGTTGATTGTGTCAAATTTTTTGACAGGTGCATCAATAATATTTAATAAATTTACATCGCCTTCTTCAGAATGGGCGCATAATAGCTGCATACCCAAACAAATGCCCAGAACAGGTTGCGTTAGATCCCGTAATGTATCAATTAAATCGTATTCGTTTAATTTGTTCATGGCCTCTCTAGCAGTTCCAACACCTGGTAATATAACTTTATCAGCCGACTGAATTTTATGTTTATCTGCTGTTAATTCTGCCGTAATGCCTAAGCGTTTAAGAGCAAAACCTACAGACGCGATATTTGTACCGCCGCTATCAACCATAACAATCATAAGATACCTTTTGAGCTTGGGAGCGATGTGCTAGAAATTTTTATGGCTTGTCCTAATGCGCGAGCAAATGATTTGAAACAGGCCTCAACCATATGATGTGCATTATCACCATAAACTTTCAAATGTATTGACGCGCCTAAATTTTCAGCAATACTGCGGAATATATGTTCTATCATATCTGTGGGAAGGTCACCAACCATGGTTGCAGGAAAATTTCCTTCGAATTTTAAGTAAGATCGATTTGATAAATCAAGGCTGCATGACGCTTCTGATTCATCCATGGGAACAACAAAGCCATAGCGTCCAATGCCCAATTTATTTCCTAATGCTTCTTTTAAGCATTGGCCAAATGCAATTGCACAATCTTCGATTGTATGGTGTGGATCGATGTGTAAATCACCATCACATTCAAGCGATAAAGAAAACCCTGCATGCTTGGCAATTTGTTCCAGCATGTGATCATAGAATCCAATACCAGTATTTATAAATATTGGTGCCGTTGAATCTAAATCTACAGTAACTGCAATCGAGGTTTCATTTGTGCGGCGGTTTATTGTTGCGCGACGTGATGCAATTGTTTTTGATATTGTTCTGCCTGATAATATTTGTACTAATTTATTCATATCAGATTCGGACCCAATACCAATGCGTACACAATTTTGCAATTTTTCTTGATGACTTTGATTGCGCAAAATAATTCCATTATTCTTACATAGATTGCATATTTTATCAGCATCATCAAACTCCACTAAAATAAAATTCGCGTATGTTGGATATATTTTCTTTACAACGGGCAGTTTCTGAATTTGATTTATAGATTGATCGCGTATTCGAATAATATCGCGCCGCTTTGTGTTTAATCGCTTTAGATTTTTTTCAGATAAAATTGTTGTGACTTCATTGGCAACGCATTGAGATATCGGATAGGGAGCAATGACTTTTTTTAGTACATCAATTATATAGCTTTGAGAAATGGCAACGCCGCATCGTATACCCGCCGCAGCATAAGCTTTTGATAATGTACGCATGATAATTAAATTATTATATTTTTCTGTTAATCGAATAGCGCTTTCGAGTCCTGAAAATTCGATATAAGTTTCATCAACAACGATAAAAGTTTTATTTTCAAATGCGTTGCATAATTCTATAATTTGTTCGATGGGTATATATGATCCAGTAGGGTTGTTGGGAGAGCATAAAAAAACGATCTTTGTTGTGCCAGTTGCCATGTTTTTAATGGCATTATAATTGATTGAAAAGTCATCGTTAAGTGGTGCTTTTTTTACCTCAATATTCTGTAAGGTGGCGCTGTGCTCATACATTGGAAATGTTGGAGGGCAAATAATTATATTATCAATTGAGGGAATGCAAATTGAACGGATAAGGGTATCAATTGCTTCATCAGCGCCGCGCGTTGAAATCAAATTACGACTTGATACATCATACAAACGACATAATGCATTCATCATTTTTATTGGCTGTTGTGCTGGATAGCGAGATAAATTTTGTGCACCAATATAAGGCTCAAAGGCGCATTCATTGGCATCAAGAAAAATAGTGCTTTCGTCGCCTTCATATAGGCTGCGCGCTGATGAATAAGCCTTCATATTTAGAATATCAGGTCGAAAACGAGCGAGCATAAATTGTGTCATAGTAGGGCCCTCTGGATAATCTTGTCGCATATATTTTTATCATACGACGTCACGATAGAAAATTTTTTGTTCTGATCATTTTTTGGATTAAATTTATATTCTCTATAATCATTTCCTTTTAAATCATATGTGTATAGTCCTGCATTAAGAAGGATAGGAATTAAGGCTGCGATATCATGTAATGATAAATCTCGCTCTACGCATGCAGCATAGACTCCGTTTATACTGTCAGCAAAGCCAATACAATTTAATCCCTCAATTACATCAAAATCCGCAAATAACCTCTTGCCCAAATCGGTACCAAACATAGTTGTAATATTTGTACAAGAAATTGTAGTTTGATTAAGGGGTGACAGTTTCTTTTCAGTTCCATTCATCATGATGGTCTTTGATAGAGGATCAATAATCGCGCCTGTTATTGCGGATTCCTTGTATAGAAGGCCAATTAAACAGCCAAAATGGTGAGGTTTTCTTTGTAAAAATTCTTTTGTGCCATCTAGGGGGTCTAGAATCCATACATAATCATTATCAAGTTGATAGGCGCCAAATTCTTCTCCCCATATTCCGTGTGTGGGATAATGTGATGTGATTAGTTCGCGCAATAAAGATTCGGTGTTACGGTCAGCAATGCTGGCTGGTGTTTTATCCTCTTTGAGTTTGATATCAAGATCATTATCATTGATATAGCAATCATACAAATGCGATAATGTATCGATAGCCTCTGGTGCCAGTATATCTTTTATAAATTTTTGATATTCTGTCATTTAGTTTAACATCTTTTCAATTGGAACAACTAAGATGGCACTTGCCCCGCAGGATTTTAGATCTTCCATGGTTTCCCAAAATACATTTTCCATGCACACGGCGTGTATTGCAACCATGTCATCGCGACCTTGGAGAGGAATTATTGTGGGTGAGTCAGAACCAGGCAGGATTTTTTTTATTGATTCAAGGGCTGAGATCGGGGCATTTAGCATGATATATTTTCGCTGCTCGGCTTCCATGACCCCCTTTATACGCATGATAAAACGGTTTAAGATATCATTTTCTGGTGGTTGTAGATTATTATTTTTTATTAAAACAGCTTGGCTTTGTACAATAACATCTAATTCTTTTAATCCATTGGCAACTAGAGTTCCTCCTGTTGACACTAAATCACAAATAGCATCTGCCATTTTTATGCGTGGCGCAATTTCGACAGCGCCACTCATTGTAACAATACGTGCATCAATATTTTGTTCTCGAAGAAAATTTTTTAAAGTGAAGGGATAAGATGTTGCTATGGTTTTTTTCTCGATATCCTTTATTGTCACGTACTTTAGATCGTTCGGAGCTGCCAATGATAATCGGCATTTTCCGAATCCTAAGGGCATAATTGTATCTAAATCAGACATCTCTGGTGTGAATTCATTGAATTTATTTTCATTTAAAATATTTTCACCGACAATGCCAATTTGACATGTATGTGAAGATACAAAGGAAGGAATATCGTCATCGCGCACGAAATAGATATCGAGTGGGAAATTGGGCGATGTACAGAAAAGTTGATCCTTACCTCTTGTAAGGGAGATTCCACATTTGGCTAATAACTTTAATGAGTCATCGGCTAGGCGCCCCGATTTTTGAATAGCTATTTTTAATCTTTGTGCTGGCATCTCTGTT
>JBIICJ010000074.1:0-7234 GCA_044238965.1 Micavibrio sp.
TCATTTTTTGGTTAAAACCCACCTCATCTTTATCATGCGCCAGAATAATATGGCGGGAATTATGATTTTTTAAGGATTGATCCTCATCAATCTTACGTTTTAGGTCATTAATTGATTTATATTTCCATTTACCCACATGGCGACCCAAAACCATCCAATCGGACGTGGAATAGGTATACATACAATCTGCCGCACCCTTCATCTCTGCCTGATACCATGGGAAATTGATATTTTGAAAGGGTTGGGCATATCCTAATGATGTTAAAAATTCTTGTACTTTTTGTTTTTGTTCAATTTGCGTGTCTGTCGGCGGGTCTAATGTGACATTTAATCCATCTGCAAATAATGATGTCACAAAGGTGCGGTATTCATCGGGTATTTTATTATAATCAATAATCCATCCACCTGTGCCGCGATCCATATGCGGGAATCGAAAATAACGCGGCACGTGCGGCTCATCCGCCGCGTGATAAATATCGGTAATACGGTTATGCATATCAATAATTTCATTTTGTACATCATCAAATTTCATCAACGATGTACGCGTATGCGTCACCATATGATTACCAATATGATATCCATCACGCACAGCCCGAATTAATGATTGCGCACCATAAGAATCAATCATATCACCGCGCGCAAATAATAATGCGGGCACGCCGCGTTCATTTAACGCATCCAAAATATAATCAGTATAAGGGGTTGGGGAATCATCAATGGTTAAATAAGCCTGCTTCATTACCCGATAACCTTTGATGATGAACTCAAAATTTGCAGCCCGCTCAGTGAAATATATTCATCTTTCACCCAATAAATAGGTGTTGCCATGACATGTTCGACCACAATTGGCACATTGCGTTGGTGGAATGTTGAGATAATTGATTGAATGTTTAATTTATCCGCCATGCGTAATTTATCAATCATGCCGCCCGTTAAATAAACGCCGTCATAGGCATATCCAAACGCGACCGCGTGATGAATAAATAACCCCAACATTTCATGAAAAATATTTAACGCCTGAATAACCACAGGATGATCCAAACCGCCAATTATAATATCTTCAATCGATCGAAATTCAGGATCAAAATGATTTTGTTTGCACAAAAATAAATAGGTTTGAAATAAACCATGACCTGACACAACGTCTTCATAAATTGGTGCAAGATTGGCGGATTTGTGTGACCCTATAAATTGATATAAACCGCGATGTTCATCTGATATCATCGGCGGTAACATATGCCCGCCATGGGTTCGTAATACATAATTTTCGGGCGTGATATAGGCTAATCCCAACCCTGTGCCCACACCCAATACGACTTTAGTTGATTGTGATGGCGGATTGCTAACACCCTTATACAGTAATTCAAATGAATCTGGTTTTGCGCCTGCAATACCATAGGCATTGGCTTCGAAATCATTCACTTGTAAAATTTTAGCAAGCGGTAAAATAGCACGAATATGTGCAGCATCTGTCACCCATTCATTGCGATTACTAAAGGCAAAATAAAAATGTGTGACCGTCATCGGATCAATTGACTCTGCGGCAATATAAGCACGAATTGATTCAATCAAATTTGCATATTCTAGAACGCGCTGTTTGCGCGGAATAGCTAATAAATTATCGGGCATATCATGCGTAAACCGAATATGCGTGCCACCAATATCACAAAATAATTTTGTCATGACGCTATCATTTCACAAAGCGGATAAACATCATAGGCAATTTCTTCGTATGGGTGCGCGGTTTTCATAGCCGTGATTACCGCAGGCAAAACATCAATACGAACAGTCATTTCAATACGATCTTCATCAACAATTTCTACCTGCCCCACTGCACCAATATGTGGGTTTGCGCCTTTTATTGGCAAAAAACGCCCCTGCCCGCGCACCGAAAATGAGCAATGGGAATAATTGCCAATGACACCAGCGCCAGCGTCACCCATCGCGGCGCGCACAGCATCGGCATGCGTGATGGGAACATACACAACTAATTTCACAGATTTTGATTCAATGACGCGAGTCATGTGGGTCACCCTCGGGGTCGATATGAATGAAAATTTCAGATCGTGGATAAATATCTAATAAATTTTGTTCTAAATCACGCGCGATATCGTGCGCCACACGTAATGATAAATCGGCATCAACTTCGATATCAACCGAAATAAATAATCGTGGTGCCATACCTGTGATACGCAAATCATGATGACAAATCACACCATTTGTTTTTTGAATAATCGCCGTGATTACTTCGCGCACATCGCCTGTTAATTCGCGATCCATCAATAAATCAATCGCATCTGTCGCCGTTAAAAATGCCGTACGCGCGAATAATGTGGCAATCGCCACCCCCGCGAGTGGATCAAGCCACACAGGGGCAACGTGAAAATAATCCATCATAATCACCAAAAATACCGCGCCATTTAACCATACATCACTGTCATAATGCGCATGATCGGCCTTTAATGCTAATGATCCCGAATGTTCAACGGTTTTGATTTGCAATGTTGAAATCACAAACGAGATCACCATCGCCACCAATAATAAACAGGCGGTGAAAATATGATGATCGATCTCTTGTGGTTTTAAAAAACGGTTTGTTGATTCAAGCACCAAAAATGATGCCGCACCCATCATGAATGCGGCCTGTAGTAATGCCGACACACCTTCGATTTTTCCATGGCCGTGACGATGATCATCATCTTTTGGTTTGGCCGACCATGTAAGCGCGAGTAATGTCATGGATGACAGCCCAATATCAACAACCGAATCCATTAATGACGATAACACCGCCGTTGATCCGCTTTGCACATAGGCAAATAATTTAATGACGAGCAAAAACCCCACCATGATAACGGTGAGACGAGATACGCTTTGCGGGGATAGGGTTTTGATGATGTCAAACACGAAAATACCTTATAATAAAAATAAGGCGATGCAAAATAAATTTATTTTTTATTTTCATTGAAGTGTGTGAGGTTAATCGATTGATAAACCTGATGTAATATCTATTATATGACCATTGCTCATCATTTTATTCGCCATGAATTGCCAATCACTTGATTGTGTAATTTGTTTAATTGTTGAGAGTACGCTCTGAGCTGACAAAATCATACTTTTACTCAGAAACTCTGTGCCAAGACCTAAATGAGATTTGATTGCTGCATCTATGCCTTTCCTATTTTGGGGATATCGAATTGTTTCTAATATCCAGTCACGAACATTTCTTAAACTAGGATACAGCATTGAATCATCATAGAATGTACGAACATTAATTTGATTATATACCTTGAATGGTTGTTGGTCCTGTGAAGCAATATCTAATGATATTTGGTCGCGTATATTAAAATTTCCAGACTGAATATCTTTTGCTGAGGGAGCATTCCCAATACAACGTGTGCGACCATAATAGTCAGAATATTGTGGTGTAATATTACCTATAAATGCACCATCTTCATGCGGAACAATCATCGGTTGCATAGCAGGTAGTGGCTTATCATATGATTGGGCAAGCAGTAAGGATGCTACAAGAGATTCATAAAAACTCTCATCGCGTGGATCAAGGATGCCATTTGATCGGCGAATAAAATTAAAAAAAGTATGCTCTGCACTTATCAAAACTGGAATTCTATTCGACTCAAAGATAAATTGACCCGTCCTATATTCAAATGAGAAATATGATGGTGTATATATATTTTCCTGATTAGGATACAAGGATTGCGCATTAGGATTATTGGTAATCATATTTCCAAACTGTAACCTAAAAGCAGAATTACTATCATCAATGCTTTGAAGTCCCATACTAACGGGATGTATCTTTGCCACATTCTCAAAAATAGCTTTTACTTCATCATGATTCTTTTTTGACGCATCAGAGAATAAAGCGGTCAAAGACATTATCATCAACCCGTGATGAAATTGGCTATTTATTTCTGGCCAACGATCTTCGATTTTTTTCTGTGCTCTAGCGTCAATATGATTTCTTTTCATAATTTTTAATAGCGTGGGCAAATTTGTGCGTCAAGAAATTTCATAATTAAATAAAGATATTTGAAAATAAAAATGGTGGCGTATTCTACCTAATCATTCTAACTTTTCAAATGCTACGCAAGATGTTGTAATAGAATGTAAAAATCGAGACACCAGAATTGATATCTCGATTTTAGATAACCAATTAATGCTAGTTAGAACTTGTAAACAGCACCCACGGTTACCCCCAGCTTCTCTTTTTAAATTGATGCTATCAACACGCATATAGCGAACATCGGCCGTTAAGTCCCAGTTTTCGGTAAGTCCGTATGACGTTCCTGCTATAAGCTGATAGGCTATTTCTCCATCCTGTGAATAGGATGTTTCAACTCCACCGACATTTTTAAGATCTATGTCAATCTCTTGAACATAACCAAGACCTGCCCCAACATAAGGACGAAACTTACTGTTCATAATGGGATCCAGATGATAATAGAAGGGTTGTTTGGATGCGTCGCCGCCGCCGTGCATTTTTTATATCCTCCCCAAGTAATCTTAGAGACCGTATGATGGGAGCTGACAATGGGTGTTTGATGGTCATTTAATGATAAGTATCCTTTGCATTAGTCTGAATAGTCCTTATTATGCTGTTCTTTACCAGTTTATTATATTAAAAATAAACCGGTACCATCACGAGGGGCTATTTGATACAATGAGATATAGGTAAACCACATCGATGCACAGTAAGTTTTTATCACACAGCCGATACACGATCCTGAGTTTAAGTTTATGCTTGAGTATTGGATTGTCGTCTGCGGCGGGTGCGGTTGATGTGCCGGATATTCCAGGCTCGGCGGATGTAGGGCGTATCAAACCGGAACAGAAATTACCCACTATCGATCAAACGAAGGGCGGCAGTATAAACATTCCTTCCAGTGTTCCCACCGTTGAAATTCCTGAGGGTGCCAAGGGAATCAAGTTTGAATTGAAGAATGTTCGTATTGAAGGAGCGACTGCTTTCACCCCCGAGCAGCTGCAAGATATTTATACGCCCTATATCGGCAGAACTATCACGCTGGATGTGGCTTACATTATGGCGGGGGCGATGACGGAGCGTTACCGCAATGCCGGATATTTTTTATCGCTTGCCTATATCCCACCGCAGAAAATCAGCACTGGGATTGTCACGATTAAGGTGGTGGAGGGCTATGTTGGCAGTGTAAAGTTTAATGGGGAAACGGCAGAACAATCGGTGGTGCAGGAATATATCCATCAGTTAAAAGCAAAAAGGCCACTGAAATCACAAGAGATGGAAAGTTTTTTGCTGCGATTAAATGATCTGCCGGGATATGACTTCAGCGGGGTGCTCTCTGAATTGGAGGGCGGTGAAGAAGGCCCGGTTGAGCTCATCCTTATCCGTAAGAAAAAAGCTGGCAGCGGCAGTTTTAATTTTGACAATAACGGCTCACGATTCTTGGGACCGAATCAGGCATCGCTCTCCTACTCTGCAAGCGTGTTACCACTACAGCAAACCTCGCTATCAGGGGTGAGCAGTCTACCCAGTGATGAGTTGAAATTCGGCACGTTTAACCACTCCATAGCCCTTGCGCCAGCAGTGACAGCCGACGTTGCCGTTGGCTACACCAGTGCCAAGCCCGGATATACCCTTAAACCGTTTGAGATAGATAGTAGTTCAACATTTTTAAGTGGCAGTCTGAACTATCAATGGATTCGCCAGCGGCAGGAAAATCTAGCACTGAAATTCACCGTCGATAGCAGAAACAGCACCACGGATATTTTGGATTCGCCACTAACACGCGACCATATTCGCGCCCTGCGCGCAAATGCTACTTATGATGTTACCGATAGCTGGCAAGGCTATAACATCATCAGCGCCACTTTAAGCCGTGGCATTGATGGGTTGGGTTCTAGCAAGAAGGGGGATAATAACCTCTCGCGCGAGGAAGCAACACCGGATTTCACGAAGGCAGAATTATCGCTTACGCGCTTGCAAGGTATTAGTCAAGACTGGTCGCTGCTTATGACAGCAGCATTGCAGCGCGCCTCTGGCCCACTTTATTCATCGGAAGAATTTGGCTATGGCGGGCAGGCATTCGGGCGGGCGTTTGATTTATCCGAAATCAGCGGCGATCATGGTGCGGCGGGTTCGCTGGAGCTGCGTTATGGCGGCTGGAGCGATTGGCAACCAGTCAGCATTTCGCCCTATGCTTTTTATGATATTGGCATGGTTTGGAACGACGATATCGCGCAATTGAAACGTGAATCGGGAGCATCAGCGGGTTTCGGTGTTCGAGCCTCCTCAGGCATTGGCTTGTCAGGCAATATTGGCCTCGCATGGCCGCTCACGCGAGAGGTCGGCACACCTATTTACGGCCAAAATTCCACACAACCACGCATTTTATTGCAAATTGGTCAGTCTTTTTAATGGGTAAGATTTTAAATATGATTCTTAAGCAAGAAAATGTTAGTATAGAGGGATAAATTAACTGGATAATTTTCGATTATGATTCAGAACACGCGCACATTTCTAACCACTACGTGCCTAACAGCAGCATTGCTATGCTTGCCGTTTGCTGTGCTTGCTAATCCGCAAGGTGGCACCGTTGCGGCAGGGCAAGCGACCATTTCTGAAGTCGGCAAGAAGCTTGATATCAATCAGCAAAGCAACAAGTTGGTGCTCGATTGGCGTAGTTTCGATATTGCGCCAGATGAACATACGCAGTTTTATCAACCAGACAGTAGCTCGATTGCGCTCAACCGCGTGAACAGTAACAGCCCAAGTAATATTAACGGTAAGCTCACTGCTAATGGTAATGTGGTGATTGTGAACCAGAACGGGGTGATGTTCGGGCGCGGCGCGCAGGTGGACGTGAACGGATTGGTCGCTACCACCGCCGATATTGATAACGATAAATTCATGAACAACAGCACGCTCGCATTCGACAAGAAAGGCAAAGCCGATGCAGCGATTGTGAACGAAGGTTCCATCACCGCGAAGGAGGCGGGGCTGGTAGGGTTCGTTGCGCCGAATGTGGTAAATGATGGGGTGATCACTGCGAAAATGGGGCGCGTGCATCTCGCCTCGGGGGATACGGCAACAGTGGACATGTATGGCGATGGGCTGATGCAGGTCGCCGTGTCGGAGGACGTAACCTCGCAGCTGGTGGCTAACAACGGAGCGATCGAGGCCAACGGCGGTAAAATCGCCCTCACCGCCGCGGCGGGGAAGGACATCGTCAACAGCCTG
>JBIICJ010000017.1:0-27847 GCA_044238965.1 Micavibrio sp.
AACTTTATCTCTATATCAAAAATATCAGAAAATCTAGCAATTCAACAGGTCATTTGCGCTTTCGAATGGCATGCATTATATAAAGACAATGTCCATTCCCCCGCGTTTTGTGTCTGATTTGCGTGATCGTTTGACCTTGTCAAACGTGGTGGGGCGCAAGGTGCGTTTGGCACGTTCAGGACGCGAATTCAAAGGTTGTTGTCCGTTTCATAAAGAAAAAACACCGTCATTTTACGTGAATGATGAAAAAGGATTTTTCCATTGTTTTGGATGTGGCGCGCATGGTGATGCGGTCGGGTTTATGATGCGCCATGATAATTTATCATTTGTCGAGTCTGTGGAATTATTGGCAACCGAAGCGGGCATGGAAGTTCCCAAACAAACGCCTGAAGAGATTCAAAAATCAAAATTAGAAAAATCATTATTCACGTTACTCGAAGACACCACAAAATTTTTCGAAGATGCTTTGTATCAATCACAAAACAAAGATGTTTTAAATTATTTGCTGAAACGCGGATTATCACCAGAAACAATTGCGTCATTCCGCATTGGCTTTGCCCCGCAAGATGATCAGGCGTTGCGAAAGCATTTAAAATTATTGCAATATTCCGATGATCAAATGATCGAAGCTGGTGTGTTAAAAGCCAGTTCAAAAGGATTAGAGCCATACGCATTTTTCCGCGATCGCGTCATGTTTCCTGTGATGGATATTCGCGGGCGTACTATTGCGTTTGGTGGGCGTGTATTGCCCGATCATATGCGCCCCCCGCACAAAGATCCAAATTATAAACCGCCGAAATATATTAATTCATCTGATACGACGTTGTTTCATAAGGGACGTAACTTATACGCGCAACAACATGCACGCCAACATGCAAATGACCGTGATATCGTGGTGGTCGAAGGATATATGGATGTCATTGCGCTTCACCAAGTTGGCGTGAACACTGCGGTGGCGCCACTCGGCACAGCGCTCACCGAAGATCAAATGGCGCATTTATGGCGCATGACACCGCATGATGTGAAAATGCCAATTTTATGTTTTGATGGTGATAATGCAGGATATCGTGCGGCGTTGCGCGCAGCGGAACGTGCATTGCCAATGTTAAAACCAAACCAATCACTGCGGTTTTGTTTTCTTCCCGAAGGCGAAGATCCTGATACATATGTCACGGGACGCGGGATTAATGCATTCGAAGATTTGTTAAAACGCGCGGTGAGTTTATCTGAATTTTTATGGACGCATTATACGGCAGGCAAAAATTTTACATCGCCAGAATTGCGTGCGGGATTGTCACAAACTTTAGATGACATTGCATCGCGCGTCCAAGATGGTGGCGTGCAATATCATTTGCGCCAAGATTTCCGTGATCGCGTGCGTGGGATGTTTCGCGCCGCGCCGCAAAATTCTTATGCATCCAAACCATCCTTTGCAAAGGGTATGCGCGATAAAATCATGGGCGTCAAAATTCCGCTTCCTGCGCCGCGCCGCCAACAAGATATGATCCCGCAAATCTTGCTAGCGATATTGATGAATCACCCATGGCTTTATCCTGAGGTGGAAGGGCAGTTTTTTGAACTTTATCCCGAAAATTATGAATTACGACAAATTCATGATCAAATCTTGGCGTTTTTCAGTGAGAATAATGCCCAAGACCTTGACAAAGATGCTATTTTTGCCCATTTAGAGCATCAGGGATTAGCCGATATCGCCAAAAACCTAACGTCGTTGAACGTAACCCTCCATGCAGGATGTGCCCGGCCCGACGCTACTCCCGACAAAGTCAGAGAAGGCTGGATAGGCTTTTGGACTGAATGGGAACGATCTAAACTTTCGCACGATGTGGCGGAGGCGCGGCGCGTATTAAAATCTGCGATGACTCATGAAAATGAGCAAAAATTAGTGGAATTAAGCGCGCAAAATGATCGTAGAACCTATTTAGACGAAATCTAACTCCACATTTTCTGAATTTTAGGTGGGAAAAGAAGGGCTTAGGCCTTTGTTTTTTCTAACAATTTGTTTAGATAAACGATCAGTTTTATCGGGCGATTCGAACAATTAGGATACGGGACTTATAATGGCGGCTAAAAAACCTGCAAAAGTGGTGGCGAAAGCTTCGGCGAAACCTGCAAAATCAAATCAAAAACAGACAGCAAAGCAAAAGCCAGTGGTTAAATCTGCTGCAAACAAACCTGCGAATAAAACAACTGTAAAACCAGCACCTGTGAAAGCCGTTGCGACAAAACCAACGAAAGCAACTGCACCTGTGCCAAAAGATTCTAAAAAAGATGCCAAAACATCTCTACCAAAAATTGAACCAAAAGTTGAGGTAAAAGAAACTACAAAAATTGCGGTGACCCCTGCGCCCGCTAAAAAAATGGCGAAGATGGGTAAATCTTCAAAAGACAAACAAGAAAATAAACCAACCGTGGAGCAAGGTTTAACCACGGGCCAAAAAGGTAATTTAGAAAAAATTATCAAGAAGTTGATCGCTAAAGGAAAAGAGCGCGGCGCGATTACGTATGATGAATTAAATAACGCGCTTCCTGCTGAGGAATTTTCATCTGATCAAATTGAAGATGCAATGTCGACATTATCTGATGCGGGTGTGCAGTTAGTTGATGGTGATGACGAATCCGGTGACGAACCTCAGGAAAAACCACAATCTGAGGATGAAGAGTACGAGTCGGGCGGTAATATTTCCGACGATGATACGGGTCGTACCGATGATCCTGTGCGTATGTATTTGCGTGAAATGGGCACTGTGGAATTATTATCCCGCGAGGGTGAAATTGCGATCGCCAAACGTATTGAGGCTGGCCGCGAAACCATGATTGGCGGTATTTGTGAAAGCCCGCTTGCGATTGAATCAATTATCGCGTGGGCAGAGGCTTTGCAAAAAGGTGATATTCTTCTTCGCGAAGTGATTGACCTTGAGGCAACTTATGGTGGCGATAGCCCTGTGTTTGGTGATGGTGTGCCGAAGGCTGCGGATTTAATTGATGCGCCAGAGAAACCAGAAGCGGAAGCCGTTGAAGGTGCAGAAGCTGGTGTTGATGAAATGGATGAAAATGCATTATCACTAGCGGCAATGGAAGCAGAACTAGCGCCAAAAGTTTATCCCATTTTTGACAACATCAAAAAGACCTATAAAAAATTACAAAAATATCAGCAAGAAAAAATCGAAGCGGGTAAAAATGCGACGCCTGCGCTCATCAAAAAATATGATGGTGTTAAGGCTGAAATGGTTGGCTTTATGAATGAGGTCAAATTAAATAATGCTCGTATCGCACAATTGATTGATCGTTTGTATAAAATGAACCGTGATTTAGTGGGGCTTGAAGGAAAATTGCTTCGTCTTGCTATCGATTCAGGTGTCAAACGCGAAGAATTTTTAGAACATTATGAACGTGCATTACTCGGTCAACGCTGGACAGAAAAAGTGAAGGCGCTGACTGGTAAGGGCTGGGCAAAACTTCTTGAAAAATACAAAGATGATGTTGATGCCATTCGCGCGCGCGTAGATTCTATTGCGTCCGAAGCATCATTACCTATTGCTGAATTTAAACGCATCGTTAGCACCGTTCAAAAAGGCGATAAAGAATCCAATCGCGCGAAAAAAGAAATGGTGGAAGCCAATTTGCGTTTGGTTATTTCGATTGCGAAAAAATATACCAACCGCGGTTTGCAATTCTTGGATTTGATCCAAGAAGGAAATATTGGTTTGATGAAGGCAGTTGATAAATTTGAATATCGTCGCGGCTATAAATTTTCAACCTATGCCACATGGTGGATCCGTCAGGCGATAACAAGGTCAATTGCTGACCAAGCGCGTACCATCCGTATTCCTGTGCACATGATCGAAACCATTAATAAATTGGTGCGTACATCGCGTCAAATGATGCACGAAATTGGGCGTGAGCCAACCCCCGAGGAATTGGCGGAACGTTTACACATGCCGCTTGATAAGGTGCGCAAGGTTCTCAAAATTGCCAAAGAACCTGTATCGCTTGAAACGCCAATTGGTGATGAAGAAGATTCATCATTGGGTGATTTCATCGAAGATAAAAATGCGATCTTACCCGTTGAAGCCGCCATCCAATCCAATTTGCGTGAAACCACAACGCGTGTTTTATCAACATTAACGCCGCGCGAAGAGCGCGTGCTTCGCATGCGTTTTGGTATTGGTATGAATACCGACCACACATTGGAAGAAGTGGGACAACAATTTAACGTGACGCGCGAACGCATTCGTCAGATCGAAGCCAAAGCGCTGCGTAAATTGAAACACCCAAGCCGTTCACGCAAATTGCGCAGTTTCTTAGATACCTAAAAAATTAAATTATTATTTAATACAAGCGCGGGGCAATCGTCCTGCGTGAGTATCTTCAGGCATTGATGGAATAGCTGCGCCATGTAACATATCAATATGATATTTATTATTGCGGGGCTCTTGTGCGCTGTAAAATGTATACATATCGCGCTCTAATCTATTTTCTAAGCGAGCGGTAGCATCTGGAGCGGTAACAGTATGACCAATCAAAGAAAATCCCCAACTCATCGATTCATTTTTTTTCAATCGATAGCGTTGAAATGTTTCGGGGTGATTTTGGTCTACACGAACAGCACCAGCTTCACTGTCAAAACTCGTGCCTAGGATTCTAACAAATCGATTTATATCAGGAATATTCCTAAAACGCTGCTGATGGCCCCAATTTAATAAAATAAATTGAAAATGATGAATTGTTTCGTGAACGGTGACGTTTGATGCAAATTCAAAATTATAGTTTACAGGAACGATTGCACCATTAATCTTGATTGTTTTTGTTGGGGCGATAAAGCGTCCATAAAGAGTATAAGGTAACGTTTCATCCCATACAACTTTTGGATATTCAATATCTTTATTTGGTAATAATGTTTGTAATGTTATATTTGATACGCGTTGTAAAATTTGCTCTTTATATTCATCATTATTGATTGTATTCCAGTTTTGAGCAGCTTTTTGAATGTCGGGATCTTGTTGTAAACGTCTGGCGACCTCAATACGTTTGCGATCTAAATAATCCATTAGTATTTGTGAATTTGGTAATGATCGATTTAGACTTGTTACCAAAACATCTTTTGATTCTGATCCATCAAATGTGACGGTTAAGTTATAAATTGAATCACGGAATTGGAGAGATGTATCCGAAAATTGTGTGTTCGAGATATTATTATAAACCCAATTTTGTGCTTCTTTTTTTGTTTTAATATGTGCTGGAAGTGCAGGGCAATGAGTTCTAAATTCTGCTAATGCTGGTTCAAAATCGATATTGTAGTAGGGGTTTTTAATTCTATCGGCTTCGGATGAATTATAAGTTATGGCTTGTTCAGGTAGGCGACTTAATATTTTATCAAAATTATCCATTTCATATGTCGAGGAGTTTGCAGCAAGTGTAAAAAGTGAGGCGAAGGTAATGGCGGCTGTGCGCCGTAGGGTTGTAGGTGATGTGGCAGTTTCAAATATTGTCCTTAGACGTAAACGCATTTTTAAAATCACCGACGAGAAGAGGTTGCTCCACCTTCGCCAAATATGGGGGTCTGGCCCAGGTGGAATTATGAATCTATGTAATAGTATCTTAAATAAATTCATCCTCACAAGTTAATTGTAGCATGAAATATGCCAGTTTGCGAGAAAATGGCATTGCGTATTGCCTGCGGCTTCGCTAAAAACGATAATCCTTTCTTAAACTTTGCCCGTAAAGATAGGAAATACGCACGGTGGGGCCTGTAGCTCAGGGGTTAGAGCGGACCGCTCATAACGGTTTGGTCGGGGGTTCAATTCCCTCCGGGCCCACCATTTAAAGGTTTTATCTTGTTTTATTGAACCCCCTAAAATTTAAATGGGCGCGTGATGAAGCACGCGCAGGGTTCAATTCCCTCCGGGCCCACCATTTCTTTGATGTTTATTTCGTGCCTAGAGTGCTGGGGCAGGTGCTACAGCGTTACTTCGGTCGGAAGACGTATAAATTTTACCCTGAAAATTAGGGCGTTTTTCTGGATCCATGCCATCATTAAGCCACTGAATAGCTTTTGGTAAATCATGCATAGTTGAAATAACAATGTCTGCACCCTTTGATAAAAGCTTGGTCGCTTGTGCATCTTTATTCACAAAGAAATTTGCGGCAACAGTACCAATGACTTTTGTATCAGGGCGTCCAGCCTTGGCATAGCCTGCACCAGAATCACTATCTTCTATGATCACACATTCAGCAGGATTCCATCCACTTTGTGCAAAGAAGGCATCGTATTTATTAGGGCCACCATATCCACTAAAGCGACGCATACCCTCAGGGAAAAATTCATGAAGGCGTGCATTTTTACCTGTCTCTGGATTGGTTGCGTGATTAAGTGAAACATCCATACGGTCTGCTCTACTTGTTGTTGCAAGCGCAAGGCTGGCCGCACCAAATGTTTCGCTTAAAGATTGCCATGCCTCGGTTGTTCCAGATATGGCCATTAATTCTTGTGAAAAACGTTCAATGGTTGCGATTGTAATAAAATCAGCAATATGAGTTGAAATCTCATCAATTGAAGTATCACTTGGGAGCCCATAATCTTTTACAATTTTCGAGAGGGGGAGTTCGCGTTCAACGTTACCTATATCAGTTTTATCCCAATCACCCATAATGATGGCTTTGACAATCTTGTCAGTTGATTTGCCCGGAAAGGTTTTATAAATGTGATCTTCAGGGAGCTGCGCCAATAATTCAGGACGATATTGTTCAATTAATTTAACGGCTTCATCATCCATGATGCGCATAGCCAGATCTTCGCTGTTGATATTAACGCCGTCATTATCAGTAACGATTTTAGTGATTGTCATACGCAGTAACTCCCTTTTTTGAATGTGCAAATAAAATACATAAACCCAAATAGCCTGTCAAGTATTATGAAAAAATAAACACGCATCTGTTTCATGTCTATTAACTAATTGATTTATAACATTTTTTATATTTATTAAAGCATTTGCAATAAACCCCCGCAAAACAAAGCTCTTATCATTATATGTGCGGATGCGGATGCTGATGTCCTACATGCGCGGGAAGCAGCTGTCCATGCGATGCGCAATCATGATGGGGATTAAGCGCATGATCTATCATTTGGGAAATTAATTCCAAATCATTTGCTGTGGCGAGGCGCGCCAAATGCTCTAAAATTCTGTTTTGTTCGTTTTGAATACCCGCGATTGGGTCACGATTAACGGTGTGTAATGTATCACCAATATGAATTGCAAGAAAATAGCTGTGCGCTGGACAGCAATCCATTTGGTATGTCATCAGGCCATTAAATTGTGAACCACAGATAATTGAAACAGGTTTAAGAGTAATAACATCTTGCGTTATATCTTTCCCCAATAATATTTTTTTTACAGTCTCTACGCTTTCAAAAACTTCACATGAAATCATAAGGCTATTTTCTGGCGTGGGATTTTGTTTGTCACACCATAAATATAAGTAAAAACGACGTTCCTTTCCTGTGTGTTGATCCACAACATCAACAATACTGGCATCGCCTAAATCAATGCGATCATACATATTCGGTTTCGGTGTGGTATTGAGAATATCACTTAATATATTTGAGTCTAAAAATTTATTATCTTCAATATGATCTGTTTGATCAATCATTGCATCTTCATTGAATTTGATGACATGTCCCCACACAGGTTTGCGTATGATTGGTTGTGACATGGTGTATTTCCTTTCGTTTAAGCAGTTATTTTACATTAAGTTGTGATTGATTCTTTACAAGGGCACGTAATTCGCGTGCCGTTAAAGTTTTTGTCTCCGTATTTGATGATGACTCATTTGAAATTTGTTGTGATGGCAATATTGTTGCGGCAATTTTAGCCCGTTCAGGCGGAGATGCATGCTCACACCACGGTCCATGAATATGACCATTTTCATTTGATTTTTTTGGAGTATCGCGATCTTTGCGCATATTTAATAAACGTTCGTTATCTTTTTCACTTATTTGCTGTTCATCGGGACGTGATAGTGCCTCTATTGATTCAGATATTTTTACCTGCGCACGCGCATCATTTATATACTCTGTCTCAGAAATATTTTTTTCATTTAAAAGTTTTTTTACAGGATCGGTAATGAGACCTCTTACAGCTTTATTAAATTGTTCGGAGCATCTGCAAATGCCGCCTGATATGGCGCATACTGCTTTTACGGCTGGATTTCGTTTTATTTGTAAATAAAAATCATCTATTTTTGCCTTAATTGGTGTAATAGTAATTTTAGAGGCATCTTTAAATAAAGTGGCGGTTGCTGGTATCGGGGGTTTTGGCTGATGCGCAGGTAAGGGTAATGCAGCCGAGGGTTTATGCGGTGTAGGGACATTTATCTGCGTAGGTTTATTATTATTCGCTGGTTTGGCCTGAATAGTAATATTTCGTTGGGGATCGGATTTCAGAATAGATTGAATAATGACCTGCGCCTTTTTTAATGATTGTGGAATGGCATTTATTCTTTTTTGAATAAAAATAGAAGGAGCAGAATCTTTAGATTTAGGTATAGGTGTTGTATTTAACGGTAAAGGTTGTTTTGTTACAGCTATTGGCGATTTTGCGGGAGCAGCTCCAATAATTGGTTGTTTAATGAATATTTTTGTTGGCACCGTTGTCGCGAATAAAGGTTTTATATTCGAGATTGGTATATTTTGTGTTATCGAAAGGGTGGGTAAAATTTTCCTTATGTGGGCAGGATATTGAGGAAGTAAAATTGGATGAGATGCTACAGATGCAGATATTGAATTTATAGCTATTGAAATTGGTTTTGCGGCACTAGGGGTTTGTAAGGTTGTTGTTTGCAATGGCGCATATATTTTCTGCTGAATAATTGTAGGTGTGGTTAGTGTGGCTAAAGTTGCAGATAATATTTTTAAATCTTGAGATACAGAAGTTGGTTCTGTAATTATTTCCGAAATGATATCAGGGCCTTCTGATAAAGATTGCGTATTCTCACTATCTAATGAATTACTTTCAATTTCACTTTTATCAAAAATAGATTCAATTGTAGAATCAATTTGAAAAATCTCTTGATCGGGTAAAATAATTGCTTCAATATTTTCTGCTGTTATACCTTGTAACTCTAGTGTGTGTTCTGGCATGGCCTCAAGATTATTTGTTTCAACTTCTATAGTAAGATTACCTTGAGTAATATCCTGATCAGATAAAACAATCTCTATCAGTGTCTCTGATTCAGGTTTTAGTAATTCTAAGTTGTGTTCAGATTTACTTTCTAAATCAATATCCGTATCAACTATATTAATATCATCAATTGTATCTGGCGTGATAATAGTATCGGAGCTCTCATCATTAGGCGCGTCACTTATTATATCTTGTTGAGCTATATCTTGATCTAAGATTTCATTTTTAGGATCATGCTCAGAAATTTTTAGATCAACAACATCGAAGGGAATGGCTACAGAAAAATTATCATTGTCAAATTTAATGCTGTTTTTATTAGCTAAGTCTATAAATTGAACTATACTTTCTTCGAGAATAGACATTGAATTTTGTATGTCAACAGAAGCATTGTGTTTAATGGCAATAGGTTCAACAGTTTTTAAAACTGATAAAAATATATTTTGGAACTCTGGTGCAAAAGAAGGAAAGGTTTCAGTTATTGTGTTCAATAGATCCCCAAGGGCCTCATCAATCTGTTTGGCAATTATATTTTCGGCATGCGGAAGCGCGGAAACAGCATTAAGGTTTAAAATAGTTTTTAGTTGGTCAAATATTTTGGGAATATTTGTTTGTTGATCAGACGTAAGCTGTTCAATATAAATACTGGGAAGATTTTGAATGGCTTCAATAATGGGCCCAGCATTTACTATATTCGCACCCAGACTACGAATGATTGCGGTATCTATACGCGTTGAATGTTCGCGTTCGTGATTATCATCTGATTGTGTGATAACTCCTCGTAACAATAATGTTTTTTCAATACCAATCAAACTCATAAGGCCAAGATCATTTACTTTTGCAATCCCGCCAGCACCACGCATCTGGTGGTGTGATTGGATATGACCGCCGTTTAAATCAATAATTTGCTTTGTTTTTCCGGTAAGGCCCGAGTTACTTCGCACCAATCCAACTTCAAAATGATCAGGAATTAATATAGCAGGATAACTCATGCTTCCACTCCATTCCGTGTTAGTCTTAATGTTAAATTCATGTGTGTTGCATTTGTTTCATCGGCATAATCGGCAAGCCAGTGCAATAAACAGTCAACAATTTTTTTCCCATCCTTATGAAGATGTTCGGGTAGAAGCGCAGGAAATTCCTCAGCAATTTTAACGGCGCTATCAAGTATATTTCCACTCACTTCTATGTGCGGCATAATTCCACGCAAAATCATAAAATCGAGAACGCGATCAATTGATTTTTGTACGATGGGGTCGATATCACGATCCCAGATCGGCTGATAATCCTGTTCAATTTCCTGTTGCATGATGTTCTGCCCGATCATTGAACACACATCGGTCGAGGAATGGGGGAGGCATGATTTATTTCACCTAACTCTCTTTGTTGCCCGCAAATTGATGTGATGGCATTTTCACACGGCACGCCGATTGAAATTAAATTGACCATGGCCTCTTGTTGTTCGGTTGTAGCTCTGTCCCATCGCTCACGGAGTGCAACGTCACCGTGAGGTGGTTCCGCGTTCCATGGTATAGTTGGGGCATGCCCGTTGAAAGCTAAGCCTGCAGTTGCGCTCACGAAAGCTAAACTAATAGCAATCGCTTTCTCGGTACGATTTGATTTATGGCGGCGCATTATCCACCAAGCGCCTGTACCAATGGCTGTGCCACCAACTGTGGCAAAAGCGGTGAAGCTATTTGATTGTGAGAGCATAGATGATGCAAAGGGTGTGCCCGCCATCATGGTCATGGCGCCCAATTTAGCAATACAGAATATGTGGGCGGCTGTGCCAGAAACGGCACTCGCACAGGCGCAGGCAAAACCTGATGTTAAAAAGCCCCTTGATGATTGAGATGTAACTTGCTCATCATGTGTGGCAATTATATGCGCCAACTCTGCGCGTGAATATTTCGGTGACATGAAAATGCCCTATGGGTTTAAGTTTCAGAAAGAGAAAATCTTAAACGAGGGCGGGTGGTGCTTGTGATTGGAAAGAATGCTTATCAATAACATGCAATGATGGTGCATAAGCGATAGGATATTCAAAACCAATTGCAAAATGATTTACATTAGCAAAAGGTGTAATGTCTGTTGTTGTATATAATGATGCAATGGAAAAATTACAGGGTGATTGTTTTTGGTGTTTTGTATTTTGTGGTACGGGAACTTTTTGTCCATTTTCATCGACAAAGATTTGGACTTCATCTACTCCAGAACAAATTGTAATCGCGATCGGCGCGGATGATTTAAAGTCTGGCATAAAGCCAAGAGGCATGAATGCCTTCATCATCATCAAAATGATGAAAACGCCTAGAATCGAAGGTCGTAGATTATGTGCAACCATAATTGATTTATGTACCACTTACACGGGTTTTGTCAAACTGAAGATTGTTGTAATAAAGGCTTTTTCTTAGGAAATTCAAGGTTCAGGAAAACAATAAGCAGGTAAACGGTCAGTTGCATTTGGCTAGGCTGGGATGTGTACCCCATTAGTGCATTTAAAGTTCTACCAACAATTCCATTATCATCAATAATTGATGATGTATCCCACATCGGCGCGGTGAGAATGTTAATGACACCAGCTTGTTCTAAGAATAGTACAGCTTGTGCCGCCATGCCTGCCGCAAGGAATGTTAGCAATATATTCGTCACACCAAATAAATATCGTGCTGGAATCTTAACTAAGCCGAAATAAGTTAAGGCAGAAATGATTGCCCCCGCACATAAACCGAGTAAACCACCTGTCATTAATGAAGCAATTGTTTCGTTTCCCGATGAAAATATTCCATATAGGAATAAAACAATTTCACTGCCCTCGCGTAAAATGGCAACGCCTGTTATAACCGCAATGACGCTTAATGATTCAACGCCATCTTTGACGTCTGTGCCAACAGCTTTTAAATTTATGGTCATGTCTTTGCCATGCTTCGACATCCAAAAATTATGCCACGTGATCAATATAACTGCGATGGATAGTGCGCTTGCATTAAATACTTCCTGTCCCATACCTGTTAAGGATGAGGCGATAGCATCGGCAAAATAAGCAACAATGCAGGCACCCAAAGTTCCCGCGGCAACGCCTGTTAATGCATAATACCAACGGCCAGAAATGCCTTTGGTGGCCGCCATTAAAATACCGATGATTAAACCGGCTTCGATAACTTCACGAAAGACGATGATAAGGGATGCAAGCATAGATTTTAGTTTCTTATTTTACGGTAACGGTACCGCGTGTTGTTTTCTCATTGAATTCATCAAAGAAAGTATATGTACCCGCCTTTAATGCGCGAATGCGAATAGACATTGTTTTACCGCCAGCAATAATTTTTTCGGCCTTCATGTCATGGCTTTCAAATTCGGCAGGCGTTTTGTCGGCATTTTTTAAACGAATGATAAATGGTTTATTGGCGGGCACGGTGAAATGCTCGGGTGCAAATTTATGATTTTTCAACGTCATCTCAATAATTTGCAATTTATCATCTGCGGCATGTGCGGGGATAAAATTGGTGAAAGTGATCATCATGGCGATCAAAAGAATATATAGTGCGTGTTTCATGTGAGGCTTTCAATATGTTGTGGGACGAGTTGATTTAATGAAGCCAGACATTACATGAAATTGAGAACGACTTGCAACTGAATATTGTTTTTCATATTAATGTTTGTGGGTAAGTAATCCTTATCAACCCTTCAAAAATTCTTCCAATTCACGCACGGCGGTAAAGAAATTTTCTTTGGTCTCGTGCGCGTATGGGTTATCGGTTTGAATCGCTTTGAATAATTCATCGCTATCATAACGAATTAATTCCACCATGTCGCACAACAAATCATAAGTTTTTGTCGTCAGATTTAAATTGGGCGGATTAATTTTTACAAATGCCTTACCAATCAAATGCGTCAAAATTTGTACATAGGCCATTTGGCGATCATGATCTTCGGGCGTTGTTTCATATACATTCAAACCCAAACGTGATTGTAAAAATTCAGCAACGCATTTTTTCCGCGCTCCGTTGACGTTACACAATGCAATGTTAAATCCATGAATACCGTATTTACCACTTTGAGGACCGAATAAGGGGTGAAGCCCAACAGCATCGACGCCTGCGGGTAATAACGATTTTAAAAATTGATCGGGTAATACTTTGACCGAGGCAACTTCGATCACTAATTGTCCCGCACGTAAATGCGGAGATATATTTTTAATTGTATCTTCCATTTGACGAACAGGCACAGCCAGCACAATGACATCACATGATGCCGCATCGGTGATCGAACCCGTTTGCACGCGGTATAATTTTTTCACGTCATCTAAATTGCGATGCGCATCAAAAATGGTGATGTCGAAATAAGGTGTGAGGTGTTTCAGCATAAATTCGCCAAACGCGCCCACGCCAATAATGCCCAATGATGATGTTGTCGAAATTGTTTCAGTCATGCGGGATGTTGTAGCAGGGGGCGCGGCTCTCTGTCAGCCCAAAACTTTAGAGAGATATTTATTAACATAATTCATAAATGTAGTTGGAAAGTCGAATTTATTCAATAAATACAGGAATTCGCTTGACCTCACCCCTCATTATCGCCTAAAAACAGCCATTCCCGAAATGTGGCCGATTCAGAAATGATGAAAGTCCCATGAGATGTCTATCACCTCATGCCATGTGGATATCGGGACAAGAACAACAAAAACGAAAGGAAAATCAGCCATGGCTGGTAAACGCTTAAACGCGAAACATAAAATCGATCGCCGCTTGGGATGTAATCTCTGGGGTCGTGCAAAATCTCCCTACAACATTCGCCAAACAGGCCCAGGTATGCACGGTGCAAACCGCGGCAAACCAACTGATTACGGTCTGCAATTGCGCGCGAAACAAAAATTAAAAGGTTACTACGGTTCAATCGGCGAACGCCAATTCCGTCGTTACTATGCTGAAGCTATGCGCATGAAAGGTGACACAGGTCAAAACTTAATTGGTTTGTTGGAACGCCGTTTAGATACCGTTGTGTATCGCGCAAAATTTGTTCAAACCGTTTTCGCGGCACGTCAATTCGTCAGCCACGGTCACGTGACTGTAAATGGTAAACGCGTGAACATTCCGTCATACCTCGTCAAAGAAGGCGATGTGATCGAAGTTAAAGAAAAATCACGTAACATCGCGGTTGTTCAAACATCACAAGAATCAGCAGAACGTGATGTTCCTGAATATGTGACTGTTGATGGTTTCAAAGCAACTTACTTGCGCGTGCCAAAATTAGAAGACGTGCCATACGCGGTTCACATGGAACCAAATTTGGTTGTCGAATTCTACAGCCGCTAATTTTAGGCAATTATTTCAAAGATTTAAAAGCGGGGGCAAAAGTCCCCGTTTTTTATTACCTCACATTTTATCTAATCTTAAAAAACTGTAAATTTCGGTTTGCTACTATGTCCCTAATTATAAAAATATAGAGGGGAATGAGTATGGAACAATTGTGGGATGTATTGCTCAAATTTTATGGTCTTGATTGGATCGGCATGATCGTAAGCTTTTACGGCACATACCTAATCACCAAACGTGATCGTATCGGATTTATCTATTGCATCATGGGGTGCATTTCTGGCGGCACTGTATCATATCTCACAAACATTCCATCATATATATTATATAATATGATTTTCCTTGTGATTAATATAAAAGGATATTGGAATTGGGGTACGCAAAGATGCGAAGTATTTCAATCATCCGCCGCGCTTGCGCGTTAACGCTGTTACAACGCCATGTAATGTTTTTAATTCCTGGTCGGTAAATTCGGCGCGTAATAATGCATTGCGGATATTTCGTTTCATCATATCGCGCATCTCGGGCACGCGGAAAAATTCGCCATTATCTAATTCGCTCTCTAACCGTGCATAAAATTCATCAAAATCACCTATTGTCGCAGGAAATGATTTTCCTGTCGGCACGTGCGGCGCGAATTGATTGATGGTATGTTTTGACCATTCATGCGCCATTACAACCGATGCCTGTGCCAAATTTAACGACGCAAAATCGTCATTGACGGGAATGGTGATTAATACTTGCCCCGCCGCAATTTCATCATTTGTTAAACCCGATCTCTCGCGTCCAAATACAACACCAATATTTTGTCCATCGCGCGCGCGTATAACCATATCATGTACAGCGTCGGTTGGGTTCATAACGGGTTTGACCATAAACCGATCAAACGCCGCCGTTGTATAAACGAAATTGAGGTCTGCAATTGCATCGGAAATGTTTTGAAACACACGCACGGGCGGCATTTTATCCAATGCACCCGATGACATAGCAATGGCGCGTTCATTCGGCCATCCATCACGCGGGTTAACGATACGCAAATCGGTTAAACCAAAATTGAGCATAGCGCGCGCAACCGCGCCAATATTTTCGCCCATTTGTGGTTCGATTAAAATAAAGGCGGGGTTATTTGTGATTGTCATTTATGCTTTTTTACTAAGACGCGCCTTGGTTTCATTTGCGCCAATTAATGGCAACAAATCGGCAAGTTCAGGCCCATGATCCATACCTGTTAAGGCTTGGCGCAGTGGCATAAATAAATCTTTCCCTTTACGACCTGTTTTTTCTTTGATCGCATCTGTCCACACTTTCCATGTGGTATTATTCCATGGCTCTGGCGGTAATAATTCAACCGCACTGGTGGTAAAATCATGATCGTTTGCAGGCGCGGATGTAATGGGGCCTTTGGCAACATTCCACCAAATCTGAATATCACGGAAACGCGATAAATTGGGGCGTACTGTATTCCAGAAATGTTCATCAAGCGCATTTAATCCCATCGCATTTAAACGATCTTTTACGGTGCTGTATGGCGCATGATGAATAATTTTTGCATTTAAACGATCAAGTTCGTCGGTATCAAATTTCGGAGTCCCGCGTGAGAATTTGGCGAAATCAAAACTATCGATCAATGGTTGTAACGATGTGCATGGTTCAATCGCATCCGATGTACCAAGACGCGCGAGCAATGACGGCACCGCCATCGGCTCTAATCCTTCTTGATCACGCAAATCAATAATACTCATCGAACCCAAACGTTTTGACAATTTACCGCCTTCGGGATCTGAGAGAAGCGGAAGATGCGCAAATGTGGGCGGTGTTGCGCCTAAGGCTTCAAACATTTGAATATGAAGCGCGGTGTTGGATACATGGTCTTCGCCGCGCACAACATGAGTGATATTAAAGTCAATGTCATCAATCACCGAACATAAATGATAAAGCGGTGTACCATCTTCGCGGATCAAAACAGGATCAGATAAATCCGCGCCGTTAAATTTTACATCGCCGCGCACCAAGTCCGTCCATTCAATAGCGGTCGGGTTTAATTTAAAACGCCAATGGGCTTTGCGACCTTGGGATTCATATTCTGCCTTTTGCGCATCGGTTAAATTTAATGCCGCGCGATCATATACGGGCGGGCGACCTTGAGATAATGTCGCTTTGCGTTTTAAATTTAATTCTTCCGCCGTTTCGTAACATGCATATAAACGACCATCTTGTTTCAATTTTTCAATTTTGACCGCATATTCATTTAAACGTTTGCTTTGCCACGCTTCGCGATCCCAATTGAGACCCAGCCAATTCAAGCTTTCGCGAATGGCATCTTCATATTCTTTTTTTGAACGCTCAACATCGGTATCATCAATACGTAATAAATAATTGCCGCCAAGTTTACGCGCAAATAACCATGTGATTAAGGCGGTGCGCACATTGCCAACATGCAACATGCCTGTGGGTGAGGGGGCAAAACGTACATTCACACTCATGATCTAAAATACCTTTTTCATTTATTCGTCTTTATAGCCATTTACGATAGGATATCGACGCTCGCGCGTAAAGGCTTTGGTTGTCATTTTGGGGCCGATGGCAGCTTGTTTTCGCTTATATTCCGCAAAATAAAGTAATTTTTGAACCTTTTGCACGGTGGCGTGGTCATATCCTTGCGCGACCACATCGGCAACACTTAAATCTTTTTCCACGAGGCCATTTAAAATACCATCCAAAATATCATAGGGCGGAAGCGAGTCTTGATCGGTTTGATTGTCACGTAATTCGGCTGTGGGCGGTTTGGTGATAATGGAATCGGGAATGATATTCTTCGACTGGGATTTAAAATACGATAAAATATTTTCATTGCGCCACTGTGCCATTAAATAAACTTGAGTTTTATATAAATCAATGATGGGATTAAACCCACCACACATGTCGCCGTATAATGTCGCATAACCCATCGCTATTTCTGATTTATTGCCTGTGGTTAACACCAATGCGCCTGATTGATTGGATAATGTCATTAAAATATTCCCGCGCGCGCGCGATTGCATATTTTCATGTGCTAAACCATTTAACGATGGAAGCGATTTTTCCATTTCAGTCATAAATCCATTGATCGGAATCATTTTATAATCAATGCGTAAATTTTTTGCCATTTGCTTGGCATCGTTTAAACTTGCCTGCGATGTAAAAGGTGATGGCATCATGATACCCGTTACATTTTCATACCCAATCGCATCAACAGCTATAGTGGCGACAATCGCGCTGTCGATACCACCTGACAATCCTAATAAAACCTGTTTAATATTATTTTTTGATAAATAATCGCGTGTGGCCAGAACAGCCGCGCCATAAAATATTTCAGAATCTGTCGTTTGTGGTGTTTGTTTCAAATCACCTGTGATCATTCCATTATGAAATTCAACGACTGATATATCAGATTCAAATCGCGTGCATTGGTGGATAATATTTCCATCTTTATTCGTGATAAAGGAATATCCATCAAATACTAAATCATCTTGTCCGCCAATTTGATTTAAATAGATAAATGGTTTGTGATGTGTTTGGGCATGACGCACCGCATGTTGTTTGCGCCATTCATCTTTGTATTGTGAGAATGGACTGGCGTTTAATGCGATAAATATCTCGGCGCCTTGTGATGCCAAATGATCAGTTACATCATGCGACCACATATCCTCGCAAATCATCACGCCTAATTTATGATTTTGAAATTCAATGGGGGCGGGCATGTCACCTGATGTGAAATAACGTTTTTCATCAAATACGCCATAATTCGGCAAATGATGTTTATAGCGTGTTGCCAAAATTTTACCGTTTTGAATTAAATGTACGGCATTAAATAATGTTTGTGTTTGCAAACAAAAATGTGGCGTAGTGATAAGCGCAGCAGACCGAAATGCATGTGATGTAGCGATTAATTGCTCAACCGTGTTATCAACAGATTTTATAAAGGACGGTTTGAGCAATAAATCTTCGGGCATATAACCCGTTGTTACCAATTCGGGGAACAAAACTAAATCCGCGTTTTTATTTTCGGCATTTCGCCACGCATCAATAATCAATTGTTGGTTATAGTATAAATTACCAACATGTGGATTGATCTGAGCAAGGGCAATGCGCAACATGCGTTATTCCGCCGCAAGCGGGAGAATGGATTTACGATTGTGACGAATGGTTTTTAATTCATCCGCTACTAGGAACGCGAGTTCCAACGCTTGCGATGCATTCAATCGCGGATCACAATGCGTATGATAACGCGCAGATAAATCTTCATCGCTCACTTCGGAAATACCGCCAGTGCATTCAGTCACATTTTGACCCGTCATCTCAACATGAATACCGCCAGGGTGCGTGCCGAGTTCTTTGTGAACGGCAAAGAAATCGCGTACTTCGGACAATACATCATCAAAACGACGTGTTTTGTATCCTGTTGATGATTTTAATGTGTTGCCATGCATGGGATCGCACACCCATGCCACATGACGCGCTTCGTTTTGTACGGATTTGATCATGTTTGGTAAATGATCATGCACTTTGCCCGCGCCCATGCGGGTGATTAATGTCAAACGACCTGGTTGATTATTGGGGTTCAAAATATCAATCAAACGAATGAGATCATCGGGTGCAAGGCTCGGCGGACATTTCAAACCAATCGGGTTTTTGATACCTCGTAAAAATTCAACTTGCGCGTGATCTAATTGCGTCGTGCGTGCACCGATCCATAAAAAATGCGCCGAACAATCATACCAATCACCTGTCATACTGTCGGTTCGGGTGAGTGCCTGTTCATACGGCAATAATAATGCTTCGTGACATGTATAAAAATCTGTCTGACGTAAAATATGCGGCACATTATCTTTGGTAAAACCACATGCGGTCATAAAATCGAGCGCTTGTTCAATTTGATTAGCGAGTTTTTGATATCTTTCTGTAGCTACGCCATCCTTGAGGAAATCTAAATTCCATTTGGTCACAGAATGAAGATCAGCATAACCACCCGTTGCAAAGGCACGAAGTAAATTTAAAGTCGCCGCCGATTGATTATACGCACGCAACATACGCGCGGGGTCGGGTTGGCGTTGCGCAATATCAAATTCAAAACCATTAATAATATCGCCGCGATAAGATGGCATAGTCACACCATTAATTGTTTCGGTATCTTCCGAACGTGGTTTGGCAAATTGCCCCGCCATGCGTCCCATTTTGACAACGGGAATTGATCCCGCAAATGTCATGGTGACCGCCATTTGTAATAACACGCGGAACGTATCGCGAATTTTATTCGCACCAAATTCGGCAAAACTTTCGGCGCAATCACCGCCTTGTAAAATAAACGCATTACCGGCAACAACATCGGCGATGGATGATTGTAAATGGCGTGCTTCACCCGCGAATACTAAAGGCGGCATTTTGGCAAGCTCTTGCTCGGTTTCAGCCAATGTGGAGGCATCGTCAAATGTAGGTAATTGTTTGACGGGTTTTGTGCGCCAGCTATCAGGCGACCATGTGTGTGGTGATGTCGATTTCATAGTCTTTTTGTAGGAAATTTTGCCCTAAAAATCTAGTC
Organism: Micavibrio sp.; assembly: GCA_044238965.1. Classification (GTDB taxonomy): domain Bacteria; phylum Pseudomonadota; class Alphaproteobacteria; order Micavibrionales; family Micavibrionaceae; genus Micavibrio_B. Next base: position 20,085 of record JBIICJ010000017.1, read on the forward strand.
GAAATCTGGCCAAAAAAGACTAAAATGCGCGCCATCTGCGGTGTAACCATATCCATTGGGCGGGGTTATTGCGAATAATGCCTTCTAAAAATTGATTGGCTTCGGTGACAACGTCAATAATCTCTCGATTACTTGAATCAATTGGTGCGTGGAACATGACTTCGAAATGACATGAACGCCCCAATCGTTTCACGCTGGCGGTTAAAATGGGGCATTTATATTTTTGACTTAATTGCACAAAGGCAGGACTGGTCATTGCAGAATATCCAAAAAAATTGGCTTCAACACCGCCATTATATTTTTGATCAATCAAAATGCCGATATGACGTTTTTTTGATAATGCATCTACTACGCCGCGCATGCCTGTTTTTGATTTTGGGTAAGTTTTCAAAGCGCCATGTAAACTACGGTGCTTTTGTAAAATTGTATCAACCCATGGGTTATTCGGCGCGCGATAAATTAAATCCATTTCAAAATTATATTGCGTTAAAAATGCGGGTGCGGCGACTTCCCAATTTGCGAAATGTCCACAAATTAAAATGGTGGGACCACCGCGTTCCAATTGCGCGGTTAATTGATCACCGTTAATAATTTTGACATGATGTTCGCCCAAATATTTTAAATGCGGATATTCTAAAAAATTACGGCCTAAATTATCCCACATATCAATCAAAATGGTTTTGATTTGATTATCGGTATATTCAGGAAACACCTTATTTAAATGGCGTTTGGCTTTGCGATTAACCGACATGAATGGGCCAATATGGCGCGCGATCCACCCGCCCAAATGTGATGCACGTTCCGCACCGAGCATGACAGATAGGTTCATAAAAAAAGCAACCAATAAAAATTCGATAAAATAACGTATTTTTTTCATAGGGATGGGAATGCCTTTTGAATAAAGGAAATAAGTGATGATGTATCATCAAATGACAATGAAATAGGTAATATATCAATCAATGATGTATCATTATAGACAGATTTAATTTTAACAAAATCTTTTTCGGTAGTGATAAGGCGCGCTGATGATTTTGTGGCGAGATGAATTAATGTTTCAATATCATGATCGGTATAATCGTGATGATCGGCAAAATCATGTGTGCCAACCACGGGAACATTAATATCAGATAACGTTTGATAAAATTTTTGTGGTAAACCCAATCCACAAAAAGCAATATAATTTGTGTTTGGTTTTATCTGTGACGTATTGGGCGTAACGCGCGCGCGAAACACGGGCAATGACAGGGGGAAATTATTTAACGCGCCCGTTTTGTCATCACCGATCATGATAATGGCATGAATACGTTTTAATGCTGATTTTATAGGCTCACGCAAGGGGCCTGCGGGGATTAATTGTCCATTTCCAAAACCATGTGTGCCATCAATGATGCAAAATGATAAATCAGATTTTAAATGTCTATTTTGCAAACCATCATCCATAATAATGAGATCCGCACCAATATCGCGGGCATATCGCGCGCCACGAAAACGATTACGCGCCACAATTGTTTTGGCATGTTGCTGTAATAATATGGCTTCATCACCACAATGCGTCACGGGTGTCTGATCATTGATCAATTCAGGTTTGATAATCATACCGCCATAACCCCGCGTGACAAAATGTGGGTTTAAAAATAATTGTGATGATTGTACTAATTTAGAAATAGCAATGGCTGTCGGTGTTTTTCCGCTTCCGCCTGCGGTGAGATTGCCAATTGATATCACTGGAATATCAATTTTTTGAGGTATTGCATGTACGCGCCTGAATGCTTGTGCGCTGTTATATAGAGTTGATAAAGGTGATAATAGTTTTTCAAAAACTGTGCCGTTTTGATACCAAAATGAAGGCGTTTTCATGATTTAGCCTTCGGATAATAAATGTGAACGAGGGGGCGTTAATCCAGTTTCTAAGCATAAAGGTTCAAGTTCATCCAACGTATTTTGCAACGTCTTGTTACGATCATTGATAAAAGATGCGGTAATATTCATCATGAATTTTTTGTGATGTTCGTCGGTCAATAAATGATGAATGGCATTATATAACGCATGTTTATCACTTACGCGAATACCTGCATTCATTGACATTACATCATCATAAATATCTTTTAAATTTTGTGTCAAAGGGCCGAATAATGTAACGGCATGAAGGCGCATTGATTCAAGCGGGTTATGCCCGCCGCCGCCATCAAGGCTTAAACTGCGGCCAATCATGGCGATATCGGTTAATTTATAAAATAAACCTAATTCACCCATCGTATCGACCAAATAAATATCTGTATCAGGTGCAGGTATATTTTTTTGCGCAGGATGACGACGCGTAATTTTAATATTGGGCGATGAAATGGTTTCCAAAATTTTATCTGTGCGTTCGGGGTGGCGCGGCGCAATGATCGTCAACAAATTCGGAATATCTTTTTTTAATGATAAGTGAATATCACGCGCAATTGACTCTTCATCGAAATGCGTACTGGCATATATCCATGTCGGACGACCTGCTAATAATTGTGACAGCGCGGTATGATCGTCATCAGAATAAGGCAACGGTTTGGCGCTGAATTTAATATTACCTACGGTGAATACGCTGCGCCCGCCCAAAGATTCATAATAATGTTTATCGGTATCGGATTGGCACAAGATCACCGAGAAAGTGGTGAGTAATTCCGATAATAATCCACGGCTATACGACCAATTGCGTGCCGATTTAAATGATAATCGTGCATTGAGAAGGGCGGCAGGAATATGGCGTTTTTGAATTTGCATGAGCAAGTTCGGCCATAATTCACTTTCAACCCAGAGCACCATATTAGGTTGCCAATGATCAAGGAATGCACGCACCCAATCCGGATGATCAAACGGAACATATTGATGAATCGCGCGCATGGGTAATGTTTTGGTGAGAAGGTCGGCCGATGTGCGTGTGCCGCTTGTGACCAAAATGTGTAGATCAGAGTTTGATGCCAAAAATTCATCGATTAAAATACGTATAGATTGCGCTTCGCCAACACTCGCCACATGCATCCAAACTAATTTTCCATCGGGGCGGGGGCGGGAGGCAATGCCCATACGTTCATTGATACGGGCTGGGTCTTCTTTGCCTTGGCGCAGACGATTTTTGAGGCCAAGCCAAATAATGGGCTTGCCCACGCGAAGTGTATTTTTATAGAGGCTTAGAAGAGGGTGCGACATCCCTCACGTTTTACGTTAATTTAGAGAAAATCTCAATACTTCTCACATTTATAGCCATCACCATCAAGTTTGGGTGCACAACCAGGGTTCGGGCACACAATTTCAGCCTTCCCATTGATTTTGACGCCTGTGGGAATACCGGGGTGACATTCGTTACTCGCAACTTGGCTGACAGGTTCGGTTGCACCTGCATAAAGATTGATGCGGTCAAAGGTTGCGCTAGCGCTTGGCGTTCCGCCAGAGGGTTGGGCGGCTGTGTTTGCGTTCTGAATTGCCTCTTGCCATGCCTGATCCATAGCAGGGCAAGGTGCAGATCCGCCAGTTCCACCAGTTCCACCTGAATTACCTGTTAAATTATCTTCTGTTTGTTGGTAACAATTAATTTCCATTGCATTCGGTGGTCTTTGAATCACGCTTGAAATAGTTGCAATATCACGTTGCGCTTGGGCAGAACCTGCGGCGCTTAACATGGAGCGAATAGCAGGGTCACATACAGATGAGCCACTTGCATTTGCTGTTCCACCCGGATTCACAGTTACAACTGGCGGGGTAGCACCAGCAATTGCAGTCGATGTCATGGGCAAGGCCATGAACATGAACACAGAACAAATTGCCAAAAAACGGAATGAAAACGCACCCATAGGATCACCTCTTGATAAATAATCTATCTATAAATTTTACTCGAAAGCAGGGGCGAATGTCCAAGGATATTTACAGGTATAGAGGACTATTCGTTCACATCGATGCCTAAAATGGCCATATTAAAGTCATAGGACACTTCACCATCATCTTCATCTTTGTAAATAACACCCAAAAACTCACCATTTAAAAGAACTTCAACAGAATCGGCTGTTGGGCGCGCGCGCAAACTAAGGCCATGATTACCGAATTTGCGTTTGAGGTATCCCTCTAATTTGATGACTTCGGAACGTTCAAAAGACATGAATATCTCCTATTTAAGATTAAATATTCTGAACCCTAGCCCAGCCAATACAGGCAATCAAGGGGCGGATTGATTATTTAAGGGCGCTGACCACAGCCTTATAGGCTTGGTCGGCAATTATTTTTCGGTCAGATGTGGGTGACACGGTAATCGGGGGGTGGAGATGTAAATTGACCTCAGCATGCGCCAGACTCATGATTGAAAAGAAGTTTTGCCAAAATTCAACCTCTGGAGTCAGGGCAAATAAATTACGACGCGCGCGCGATAAATCACTTGAACCTTCGATACTTAATAACAACAAAGTGAATGGCTGAATAACAATATTTGTATCGGCCATTTCAATCGGTATTGAAAATAATGTTGATTTAAAGGGAACAACATACGTACCATCAGTTGATGTTCCTTCAGGAAACAGAATGATATTTTTTCCTTGGTTTAAAATTTGTCGAATTTGCTGTTGGGCTATTTTTGCAGCGGATGATTTTCGGCTGATAAATATGGTTTGCTGAACAGATCCCAAAAAGCCAAAGATTGGATATGATTTCACATCGGCTTTTGCCACAAATGAACCAAGAAAAACTGACCCTAAAATAGGAATATCCATTGATGAAATATGATTACCAACAAAAAAACAATTATGCGGTGATGGGGCAACGCCTGTCATTTTCACTTTTGTATTCGCTATATATAAAACGCCTTGGTGCCACAGCCGTGGAATCACATAAGATAATTTTTGTTTTGTAAAGAACAGTATAGCGATTTGTGGCGGTATTAAAATCAAGGTCCACAATGCAAACAAAATCAATCGAAAGATGAGGCGTATCAGGCGCATTATTTACTAAGATCCAAATGATTGTGATCGATAAAATGTCGTTTATATTTTTCAGCAATACGGTTGGTGGGTAATATAATACACACATCAATAGAATTAAATTGGCGATCAATATACGCCCCATCACCAATCATACAACCTGCCCGTAAATATCCCTTGATTAAAGGCTCAAGAGACATGAATATTTTTTTCTGATCTATGTTGGATTTCGGTACACGATTCATATCGACATAAACATCATTCAGCGCGCGCGGACATAAATTTTTATCAGCCAGATGGTAATGATATAGATATGATAGCTGATCTTTCACAGTGTCGACATCAGTTCCGTGTAAGCACGCACATCCAAACATTAAATCAATATTATACCGCGCGACATAATCTCCAATACCTTGCCACAATAATTGTAATACAGACATGGTGCGGTATTGTGCCAGAACGCATGAGCGACCTAATTCTAATAAATTTCCACCATGGTTATGTAGTGGTGTAATATCAAATTCATGACTTGTGTAAAATTTGCCATGATGTTTGGCGACATCTCCGCGCAATAATCGATATGTTCCCACAACACTTTCGGCGCCATTTCCTAACAATTCATCAATCACAATTAAATGATCCATAACTTCATCAAAAGGGTCGATATCCATTTTTGATTGATGCATGGCGGGTGTAGGAATTGCCCCCCATTCTTCGTAAAATACTTTATAACGCAGTCTTTGGGCGGCTTCTATTTCTGCAGATGTTTTTGCCAAACGAATTATCGTCCGAGACGGTAGCGTCTGGACGGTGGCAAGAGAGGATATCATGGAAACTCGCGGTATAAGTTATCGGATATAAATATGAACTTCGCTGGATGTGGCATCTGCGCTGGATGAAGTTGAAATATCAACCTTATCCATCGGCACGCCCATAGCCGTCACAGTCCGCAATACGCTTTCAGCATTACGGCGTGATTTGGTACTTTCAATCGCAACCTGCGCTGCATTCCCAATGCTAGGGTGAACGGCCACAATTTCGTAACGTGCATTTGGATATTTCGCCATCGCGTCATTCATCGCCATGTAAACAGGCTGTTCGTAATTCACATTTGCTTTATCAAAACGAATTTTAGCAAGAGGGCGTGGGTTTTGTTGTGATGGTGACACGCTTGGGTTCGCCATCATGGCTTGTTGCACAACACTTGAATCGCGCGCGACAGATGAGAAGGGACGATTGGCCAATGATTTACCAAATAAATCACCATTTGAAATCGCCAATGCCAAGGTGCGCATATTGTTGCGTTCAGTTGTTAAATATGATGATGAACGTGTTACATCATCAGAAATATTATTTTGCAAACGATCAATCACGATCACGGTGTTGTTAATGCTGTCTTCGACTTGCGCGAGTTGCACATGGTCTTCTTCAACAGCGCCTGTTAGGCTGTAGGCTTGGCGTGTATTTTCGAGCATGAATGATGCTTCGGTTGCGGCCTTGGTAATGTCCAAGGCCATTTCATTTAATTCAGTTGTGTTACGATCTAACTGATCCAAATTGCTTTGCGCGGCACTCAAACGTTGCATCAAACGCGGGTTACCAGGTGTTGTACCGGCTTGCAATTGCGTATTGATTGTGGCGACATTCGCGTAATATTCGGCAGCTGTATTTTGGTTTTGTTTTTGCAATGATGATAATTGATCTGACAAGCTAGATACACGTGATTGAAGATCAGATAAATTTTTCTGCAAATCACCAATTTGACGCGACACCATTGAATTGCTCGGTTCAAAATATGAACCCATAATTTGTGATGGTGTGATAATCGGTGCAGGTGATGGTTTTGAATAAATTTGGTTTGATAATGACGCGGGCAACGGGTCATTAGTAATGACAAGTGCGGGCGCGCGACCACTGGCCAAAGCCATGGATGAGGTCAAAGCAACAGTGGAAACACAGACCACCGACAAGAAAGAGCGTAATTTATTATATGACATGGGAATCAAAATTCCTTTTTAATTTCTGTAACTTATGGAATTTATAGGGGGTATTGTCAAGAAAGAAAAAAGAAATTCGCGCGACTTCCCACATGACTTCGTGATGTGGGTACAAACACGCCCGAAAAGTTGATTTTTGTCCTTGCATTTTTGAAATGACTTCCGTAATGTCCTCAAGCTTTTCAAAGAGCGATTTTACCCCGCGCACCCGTAGCTCAATTGGATAGAGCATCTGACTACGGATCAGAAGGTTTGGAGTTCGAATCTCTACGGGTGCGCCATCTCTTTTTCCAACATAGAAAAATCCCCTAACATATTGAACGGCAACGCTAAAATAGGTGTTCGAAAGCCTGTTTTTCGGTCGTATGCCAATTGGCTTGGAAATGTCAGTTTTAAGGCTATCCGCTTCTCGGCTAGCTTATCACTTTTCCAAAGATTCCAAGGGCTTGCGAGAAATTGTAGGGCTGTTCGAAAGGATTCGTCGAATTCCTTGATTGGCTTGTCGCAGCCAGCCAATTGCTCCCTTAGCAGGAGCTTGCGGCCTTCGAGTTCGGCGACCCGTCGCTCATAGGCTTGGATCACCGCATCGCTTTCCGCTTCGACGATCCGGTCGAGTAGCTGAGCGACCTTCCGCTCGATTGAGCTGATTTCCTCGGTAATCGATTTCTTGGCTTCGCCAGCCTTTAGGATTTGGCGATCCCACAAGTCGCGGAAGGTTTGCGTCGCCAGCTCGACGAGCTGCCGCGCAGGGGTGAGGCTCTTGAGCATGGCTTCGAACGCTTCTTCGATCTTCGCGCGCGGGATCGACTTGGCATAGTTAGGGCAT
>JBIICJ010000018.1:0-27611 GCA_044238965.1 Micavibrio sp.
TTACAAATTGGGCGCGTCATACTTGAACAACGAAGAAGACCTTGGTGCAGATACTGAAACAGACCGTTATGCGGTTGGCGCTCAGTACTCATACGGTCCAGGTATGTCATTCCGTGGTACAGTATCATACACAGAAGTTGATGGTACAACAGACACAGACGGTACAGCTGTAACCGTTGGTACAGTTGTAAGCTTCTAATCTAATTCGATAGAGATAAAACAAAAAGGCGGGATTATCTCCCGCCTTTTTTATGATCAATTTAAATTCAAAAAGTTATTCCAAATAATATTCAATCGTTGATACAACGCGCACTGATTTCTTTGGCGTTTCCGTTTCAATAACGGATGGATCGCGCGCTAAAATTTCAAAAATACCTTGATTGGCAGAACGAATTTGCCCAACTTCTTGCCCACTATCTTTGGCAAATTGTTCGGCACTGTTACGCGCATTTTTGGTAGCCTCGGCTATCATCTCTGGTTTTACATCATTTAATTTGGTGAATAAATATTGCGGCGCGGGGTTAAATCCACCATTTGGTTGTCCCAACAACACACCATCTTTGATTAATGTCGCAATATTTTGCGATGCTTTGACCATATTATCAATGTTGGTTGTGCGCATGCTAAAGGTTTGTGCCAAAATATAACGCGGCCCACCACTTGTATCTGATCCATATGTCTGTGCTTGTTTATCCGTCACCGTTATACCCGCCAAACGCATTTCATCATCGGTAAAACCTTGCGATTTGAAATACGCTAAAACTTTGGCCGCAGATGCATCTAATGATGCTTGCGCCATCGGTAAATCATTCGAAATTGCAGTGAAATTGACTGACCATACAGCTAAATCTGCCATCACATCTTTGGTGGCAAGACCTTTGACAGTTACGTAACGATCATAGGATCTGAATAATTTTAACCCCGACATTACCTGATACCCAGCCACCATGATGGATACCGCCATAACAACAAGAGCAAAAATACTAATGTATTTCTTTTTATCAGGTGAACATGAATTATCTGAACATGACATGGGCGGGTTTATCCTTTCGCAAAAATTTTCTCGATATCGTGTGATGATAATATCTGAAATGTGCCTTCCGCGATATCGCCTAAATCAAGTTGTCCAATACGTTCACGATGAAGTGTTAAAACTTTGTTGCCCACTGCGCCAAACATGCGGCGAATTTGGTGGTATCGTCCTTCGGTTAAAAACATAACGCCTGATTTGTCGTCCGCTGGTTGCCACAGGGCAGGTTTCAAAGGTTTTGTATCGTCTTTGAGGGTAAAATGCCCGCTCATAAACAACGTAGTTTCATTACCATTAAGAGGGTCAGCCAATGTGACATTATATTTTTTGGTCACATGATGTTTGGGGGAAATAATACGGTGAAGTAAATCACCGTCATCGGTTAGCAAAACCGCGCCACTTGAATCTTTGTCCAATCGTCCCGCAGGGGATAATTGTGGTGATCGCGCGCGAAACCGATCGGGCAATAAATCAAAAATTATATTTCCCACTTCGTCGTGTGAACATGTATATCCCACTGGTTTATGTATCAATAATGTGAGGGGTGGCAAGGGATCAAGAGGTTCGCCATCCACATGAATATTGATCGATGCAGGCGCAATATTTTCAGACGCGGATGTATGAGTGCCCAGATCAGATGTCACTAAGCCTGCCTTGATTAAATAGGCGACATCTTTGCGTGACCCATATCCCAAATTTGATAATAACCGATCAAGGCGAATTTTTTTCTCACTCATTTTTGTGCCTTATAAATTTTGAAACCTTTTGCGGTGATTAATAGAGATATATTTGTAAAATATTGCTGTAAAATCACTTCATACGGCAATGATTGGTTGGCAACCATGTAAAAATACCCACTTTGTTTTAAATTTTTGGCGGCGTTTGTAATAAATGATTGCCCCAACTTGATTGATACGTCACGCCCCGTATGGAATGGCGGGTTTGAAATAACAAAATCATATTTTTGCGGTGACAGATAAGTGGTCGCATCACCATGCAGCACATGTGATCGCGCGCCAAATTGTTCTAAATTTTTAACAGCGCAGGATGTTGCACGAATATCAATATCAATTGAATCGAGTTTTATAATTTGATTATGCGCGGATAATAAATAATGACCAAGAACACCAATCCCGCATCCAAAATCGGCGCCATTCCCTAAAAAATTTTCTGACGATAGGACATTTAAAAAAACCGCACTTCCCTTATCGGTTTCATCCCATGAGAAAATACCAGGCTGGCTCCATAATCCATCCTGTCGTTGTTGTGGCAAACCATCTGTAATCGCACTCTCAATAACTGAGACAGAGATTTTTGAAATGTCATATATATGAAAAATACGATGCTTATGTTTGGCAATCTCGTGATATATAAACCCATATTCATCACATAATTTCGCCAATGTTTTCCCGCCACTATCATTCGCGCCTGCCAAAATAATGTGGCCATCTGATTTTAGCCATTTTGTTGATTGGGCGATGATATATCGCATTTCACGCTTGTGACCATTCACATTGATAAAAATAAGATCATAGGGTGGGTTTAATGGCGTAATTCTATCGGCGCGTATCCATGATTCACCATTACATATTGATGCTGTCTGAGGGGCGTCAATTGTTAATATATTTTTTGTGAATACTTGAATATCAAAGGCATGAACCGCATATGAAAGGGCGTGATCAGTGGCCGTTGATAGGTAATTGTATAGGTGACTCATAACATTATTTGTGCCACAAATAGATAATAATTTTTACCCTTATTTTTCAAAAAGGTTGTTTTATGAATTCAATTCATGATTTTGATGCTCCTCAAACCCATAAACGTAAAAAATGGCCTTTAATTATTGGTGGTCTTGTTGTTGTCGGTTTATTGGGATGGACGGGTGTTAGTTTATTTTTCAAAATTAAATTCGGTGATTTTCAGCCGCCATTTTCACCGCCCGCAATTGTGGTTGCGATTGTTGAAACCAAAACAATTCAAGATCAGATTGAAGCCGTCGGCACAACCGAGGCAAATAATTCTGCCAGCATAACATCATCTGTCACTGAACGTGTGACATCATTACCTGTTGAAGATGGCGCGGTCGTCAGCAAAGGAAATGTGATTGCCATTTTAAGTGATACAGCAGAGCGCGCGAATGTTGCCGAAGCACAACAAGCCTATAATCGTTATCAAAAATTAGCGGATATGAATATTGCATCAAGAGCCCGCCAAGAACAGGAATTATCGCGTTTGGAAATGGCTAATGCTGATTTAGATGATCGTGTGATCCGCGCCCCATTTGACGGGGTTTTGGGCATTATTAATGTTGATGTGGGTGATATGTTGACGCCTGGCACAATGATCACAACATTAGATGATATTGACCCTGTTGATATAGAATTCACTGTACCAGAATCAGAAATCGCAGGCATTGCCATTGAAATGCCAATCACTGCCACTAGTGAAGCGTTTAAAAATGATTTATTTGAGGGCAAAATCACCGCAATTGATTCGCGCATTGACCCCATGACACGCGCCCTTCGCGTGAAAGCCTCTATTCCCAATACTGATGGTCGTTTAAAACCAGGTTTATTAATGCGCACAAAAATTATTAAAGCGGTGCGACCTGCAATGATTTTACCAGAGGGTGCGATCTTATCCAAAGGAGATCAAAAATCAGTTTTAGTGGTTGGTAAAGATGATATAGCATTGGAAAAAAATATTACCGTGGGTACACGTCAATCAGGATTTGTTGAGATAACATCAGGTTTGTCAAATGGCGATAAAGTTATTATTGAAGGTCAAATCAAAGCGCAGCCAAATACCAAAGTCAAAATTGTATCAACGCGAACCATTGATGAAATTACCAAAGATGCATTGAGTTTTGCCGTAGATCGTAAACGCGAAGCCATTGAAACTGAGATGAAGGTTCAATCAACTGTTGGTACAACTACACCGACGACCGAAACAGAACCAACGATAGATGAAGCGCCAGTTTCAACCCCCGCACCAGTGGAACCATCACAGGATGTAGATGTTAAAGAAAAGAATGATACAACTATCGATACAGATGAACCAATAACATCTCCTGAAACATCTCCCCTTCGTATTCAAAAAGATGAGGCAGCTCCAGCACCATGATTTTATCTGACGTTTCATTAAAGCGCCCCATCTTTGCGGCGGTTTTAAGTATTTTGATCATCCTGATTGGTGTTGTGGCCTTTACCCGCCTACCACTTCGTGAATTTCCTGATATTGAAGCGCCTGTTGTATCAGTTGAAACGATTTACATTGGCGCGGCATCCAGCATCATTGAAACCCGCATTACGCAGGTTTTAGAAGATAGTATTTCGGGCATTGAAGGTATTCGATCAATTGAATCAAAATCAGAAGATGGAATTTCAAACATAACAATTGAATTTTCATTAGACCGCAATGTTGACGAAGCGGCAAATGATGTACGTGACCGCGTATCTAGAATATTAAGCCGCCTGCCCGATGAAGCAGAACAACCACAAATTTCGAAATTTGATGCGAATACAGATGCGATTTTCTGGATCGCGCTGCAAAGTAAAACACGAAATGCGCTTGAAATTACCGATTATGCCGATCGTAATATCATTGATCGTTTATCTGTTTTGGACGGTGTCGCACGCATTCAAATTGGCGGTGAACGCCGTTATGCCATGCGTGTATGGTTGGACCGCAAAGCGCTGGCAGCACGCGATTTAACCCCTGCCGATATTGAAACAGCATTGCGCCGTGAGAATGTGGAATTACCCGCAGGACGCGTGGAATCGCTTGACCGCGAATTTATCGTACGCGTTGATCGTTTGTATAACAACGAAGATGATTTCAAAAACTTAATCGTAAAACGCGGGTCTGATGGATATTTGATCCGCATGTCTGACATCGCCAAAATTGAAAAAGGCGCGCGCGATGAACGTACCGAATTACGTTATAATGGTAATGCGTCAATTGGTTTGGGAATAGCGAAACAATCGAATGCGAATGCCTTAAGTGTTGTTCAAGAAGTTCGTGCGGAAATGGAAGAGATGAGAAAAACATTGCCGCCCGATATGATCATGGAAACAGCATTTGATTCCGCGTTATATATTGATGCGGCTATTCATGAGGTTTATTTAACATTCTTTATTACAATCGGGCTTGTGATATTGGTTATTTATGCCTTTTTGGGTGATTGGCGCGCCACCATTATTCCAACACTTGCCATTCCCGTATCATTATTGGGGTCATTTATTGTTTTATGGGCGTTTGGTTTTTCAATTAATCTTTTAACTTTGTTGGCGCTGGTTCTTGCGATCGGATTGGTGGTTGATGATGCCATCGTTGTGCTTGAAAATATTTATAAACGTATTGAAAATGGAGAAAAACCATTAGTTGCTTCTTATAAAGGGGTAAACCAAGTGGCATTTGCCGTTATTGCAACCACATTGGTTTTGATTGCGGTGTTTGTTCCCGTCTCATTAATTCCAGGAGATGCAGGAAAATTATTCACTGAATTTGCATGGGCAATGATCGGCGCGATTGCTTTCTCTGCCATTGTGGCTTTGTCATTATCCCCTATGTTGTGTTCAAAAATTTTGAAACGCCAAACAGGCGAACATAAAATTAGCCTTATCACACAAAAGTTGAATAATTTTTTAGACAAAGCAACAGTGCGTTATATGAATACGCTGAATTGGTGTTTTGGTCACGTAAAGTTAATTATTTTATTCATGGTTTTTGTCATTGGCGCTGGGGCGTTTTTTATCAAATATGTACCATCGGAATACGCGCCTCTCGAAGATAAAGGATATTTTTTGGCAGTAATGATTGCGCCCGAAGGATCATCATTAGAATACTCGAAACGCCAAATGTCTTTGGTTGAAGAAAAATTATTCAAATTATTACCACCAGACGTAAGTAAGAAAAAAGACAGCACTGGCGAGTCAAACGGGATTGTAACAATTGTTCCCGCAGGATTTTCATCAACGGGCGCTGTTAATGGCGGCTTCTCATTTGTATTGCTAAAGCCATGGGCTGAGCGAGAGCGCAACGTCAAAGATATTATTTGGGGTGATTTTATGAAAGGCACACCTGGCGTGTTCCAAGATTTTATGTCGATCCCTGGTATTTTGGCATTCCCTATTCAACCATCATCATTTGGCAGTGGGTTTGATACCCCCGTTCAATTTGTCATCGCTGGCCCATCATATGAGGTATTGGCGCAATGGCGCGATAAAATGTTACCCAAAATTCGCGGTAACGATAAACTACGTAACGTTGATTGGGATTATAAAGAAACCAAACCACAATATCGTATTTCAATCGATACAATCAAAGCCGCTGATCTGGGCGTGAGTGTTACGGATATTGGTAACGCATTACAGACCTTTTATGGATCACGTGAGGTTACATCTTATATCGATAACGGCGAAGAATATGATGTTGTACTGCAGGGTCAGGACCAAGACCGCGCGACCGCAGACGGGATGAATAATATTTATGTGCGTTCTGCAAAAACAAACGGATTAATTCCTTTATCCAACGTTGTAAATATTCGCGAATCGGCGGATGCAGGATCATTAAATCGTTTCAACCGTCAACGCGCGATCACAATTTCTGCAAACCTTGCCCCTGGCTATACATTAGGGCAAGCGCTAACATTTCTTGAAGATATTGCCAAAGAGGAATTACCATCTGAGGCAAAAATTAGTTACAAGGGTGATAGTCAAGATTATAAAGATTCCGGCACTGGTATTTATTTAACATTCCTACTTGCTCTGATCGCGGTTTATTTATTCCTTGCCGCTCAATTTGAAAACTGGATTCACCCCTTTGTTATTTTAACCACAGTGCCACTTGCGGTTGTGGGCGCGCTGTGGGGATTATTCCTGACTGGCGCCACATTAAATATTTATACGCAGATTGGTTTGATCATGCTCGTCGGTTTGGCAACCAAAAACGGTATTTTGATTGTGGAATTTGCCAATCAATTACGCGACGAAGGTTTGGAATTAATTGATGCTATCAAACACGCCGCCGAACAACGTTTACGTCCTATTATTATGACGTCAGTTGCAACGGTAGCTGGCGCTGTGCCTTTAATTTTGGCAACTGGTGCAGGTGCGGAAAGTCGCTTCCCGATTGGCGTTGTGATTTTTGCTGGCGTTATTTTTTCAACATTCTTTACATTATTTGTTGTACCAACATTTTATACATTGCTGGCGCGCGGTACAAATTCGCCCGAAACAGTGGCGCGCCAATTGGAATCTGAGTTAAATGAAAGAGTATAAATGACTGGTGCACGTAAGGTTGACCTAACCACAGGGTCTATCCGAAAACATTTGGTCCGCATGACCATCCCCATGACATGGGGCATTTTGATGTTGATCAGTTTTCAATTGGTTAACACATATTGGATATCAAAATTAGGTACAGATGATTTAGCGGCTATGTCGTTCACTTATCCCGTTACCTTTGCCATCTTCTCAATTTTTTTAGGATTTGGTATCGCCATGTCGTCAATCGTATCGCGATTAATCGGTGCAGGACAATTGGATGATGTAAAGCGCGTGGTCACGCACGGATTGCTTTTGGTATTTTTGTCATCCTTATTAGTGGCAATTATCGGGCATACTTTCATGCACACTATATTTCATGCCATGGGTGCGTCAGATATAATGATAAATCGGATTGATGATTACATGGTGCTTTATTGGTGGGGCACATTTTTCATTTGTATGCCGATCGTGGCAAATTCATCGCTTCGCGCAGGCGGTGAAACCATTATTCCCGCCATTGTTATGACGGTGGCGGCATTGGCTAATGCTGTGATGGATCCATTATTAATATTCGGATTATACGGCTTTCCGCGTCTGGAATTACAGGGCGCAGCGATCAGTAATATCATTGCCAATGCCTGCGC
This sequence comes from Micavibrio sp., assembly GCA_044238965.1. Lineage (GTDB taxonomy): Bacteria > Pseudomonadota > Alphaproteobacteria > Micavibrionales > Micavibrionaceae > Micavibrio_B. The sequence goes on from JBIICJ010000018.1 coordinate 7,944, forward strand.
TATGATCGTGTGTCTGACGATTATGGCGCGACGGAAAATGATTTGTTTATCGTATTTAAAAGATCTCAATAAATTCAAAGACTCTACAAAACGATTGTTAATGATTGCCCTTCCTGCGGGCATTACCAACATGTTGCCTGCTATTTATAATTCGGTCGTTGTAAGTATTTTAACCGCATCAGGTGCGGCGGCTGTGGCGGCTTATGGCGTTGTAAACCGCGTTGAATCATTTGCCTTTGTGATTTTAATTGGTTTGGCATCAGGCATGACTCCAATTTTAGGACAAAATTTTGGCGCTAAAAACTTTGATCGTATTCGCGAAACGATGAATGATGTTTTGTTTTTCTCATTATTATGGTCAGTCTTTGTTGGTATTATTTTGACCGTATTTTCAATGCCAATTGCGCAAATTTTTTCAAATGATGAAACTGTACAAAAAATCATTATTCAATATTTTATTATAATCGCGTTTTGTTTTCCGTTTGCCTTTGTATCAAATGGATGGTCATCCGCCTTTAACGCGCTTGGAAAACCACAAATTGCTGTTGCAATATTATTTACAAAAACAATTTTGGTTATGATTCCTGCCGCCATAATAGGATATAAAATCGCGGGTACCATGGGCACATTTTGGGCGATTGCAATTGCACATACAATCACAGGTTCAATTATTCACCTATGGGCGCATCGTCGTCTAATGGTGATGTGAGAAAATTTATTATTGAGGCACAGTTTCTGGTGCAGGTATTGGCGCAGTTTGCTCTGTTGGTATAATCTCAGATGTTATCGGGGCGGCAGGTGCGGCGCTGTCAACCACAGGTGTAGATACGGTTTGTGGGTCACATGAAATTAATAAAAATGATAATATCACTACAAGAATAGACAAAGTGAATGCGCCCAATAAAAATTTTGTACTGCGGTTACGGTTCATGGGTATGGGCTCCTTATGCATTATCTTTGGCATTCCTGTGCGCCGACTATAATATAAAAAACAAAGACTTTCCAATAGGAAAATGCCATGATTTATGGCTTGTGAGGGCATGAAATATGCCGTAAATCATTTAAATATTGAAACAAATGAACAAATAATGACATCCACACCCAAACATGTCTTACTTATTTCAAATACCGCATTTTCAATGTGGAATTTCCGCCGTTCTGTAATGGCGGATATGGTAGCAGAGGGATGTAAGGTCACCTGTATTGCGGTTCCTGATCATACTTCAGACAATATCAAAACATTGGGCGTTGATTTTATTCCGTTATCTTTAACACGCGCTGGCGCAAACCCATTTCATGAAATCAATGTTATACGGTTTATATTCTCACACATAAAAAAATTAAAACCCGATCTTATTATTTCATACACGATTAAACCAAATGCGTATGTTCCACCCATAGCAAAATTATTGGGCATACCGTGTTTGGCTGTGGTCACGGGTTTAGGTTATGCCTTTATCAAAGATAATTTTGTGGCACGACTTGCGCGTTATGTTTTACGATTTGGTTTAAATTGCACACAAAAAATTTGGTTTTTGAACCATGATGACCGTCATGTTGTGTGTAGGGAATCTCCATTTTTATGGGGTAAATCGAGCATTTTGGCAGGTGAAGGTATTGATATAAACTATTTTAGTGACAAAAGTTTTCCATTGCCATCAAATGATAAATTCATTTTTTTAATGGTCGCGCGTATTTTAAAAGATAAAGGTATTTATGAATTTGCTGAAGCCGCAAAAATCATTAGACAAAAAAAACCACAAGTGGAATGTCATGTACTGGGTGCTATTGATCATGAAAATCCTGCGGGTTTATCGACCGATGAATGGCAAAAATTATGCGATGAATCGGGTGTTATTTATAAAGGCGTGTCTTCCGACGTGCGCCCCTTTATTGCCGCCGCGCATGTGTGTGTGTTGCCATCATATCGCGAAGGTATTCCATTTGCTTTGCTCGAAGGCGGAGCCATGCGCAAACCATTAATTGCAACAGATGTTGCTGGTTGTCGCGATGTGGTTAGAAATGGTCAAAATGGATATGTTGTTGAAGTCCAAAATGCCCATGCTTTGGCGGATGCGATGCAAAAAATGATTGATTTACCGCATGATTCATTTGTAAAAATGAAAGATATATCCCGTCAGATCATTGTCGATGAATTTTGTACAGAAAAGGTGATTGAACAATATCGCAAGCTGTATATAAACTAATATCGAAATGACATTAGATACATTTAAAGCGCATGAATTATTTTCAAACGGTAAAACAAAATGGCTGATTACAGGGGCCGCGGGTTTTATCGCATCGCACTTGCTTGAAAATTTATTGGCATTGGGTCAACAGATTGTGGTGTTTGATAATTTCTCAACAGGCAGCGCGCACAATATTGAATTGGTCAAATCAAAATTTTCTGACGATATCTGGAACAAAAATTGTACAATTATTGAAGGCGATATTCGTGATGAGGCGGCTTGCGCCCACGCATGCAAAGATGTTGATATTGTGTTGCACCATGCCGCCATTGGATCAGTGCCACAATCGTTAGATCAACCTGTCTATGTTGACAGCATCAATGTGGGTGGATTTGTAAATATGATCAATGCCGCGGCCAATGCCGATGTGAAACGTTTTATTTATGCCAGTTCAAGTGCGGTTTACGGTGATAATGATTTTGGAATTAATCATGAAAATCAACCATTAAATCCACAATCGCCCTATGCAGTTGGGAAATATGCGAATGAATTATACGCGGCATCATTGGGGCAATATCGCGGGCTCGATACAATCGGATTTCGTTATTTTAATATTTATGGTGATCGTCAAGATCCGAATGGCGCTTATGCTGCCGTCATTCCGAAATGGATTGATTCCATGTTAAATAAACACGATGTTATTATTCATGGCGATGGCGAAACCTATCGTGATTTTTGTCACGTCAATGACGTCGTGCAGGCAAATTTTTTGGCGGCATGTGTTCGGAACCCCGACGCGGTAAATCAAGTTTATAATATTGCCTCAGGAACAAAATCATCATTGAATCAATTATTTTCTACTTTGCGCGATGCAACAAATATGCCGTGCGAACCAATTTATGGTGCGCCGCGCCCCGCGGATATCCGCATCTCTTGCGCATCAATTCAAAAGGCAAAAACAGTGCTCGGTTTTGCCCCGCAATATTCTTTGGAAACGGGGCTAAAGCAAACAGTGAAATCATATAAAAATTAGGCTATTATATATTGTCATAATGCAATTATAGGATGGTGGTTTGCACGCGTCATCAAAATAACAATATTGGAATAAAATTCTCTTGTCTTTTGGCCTTATTTGCGGTGTTAATGCATTGATATTAACGATATTTTTAAAGATAAAATCATGTTTACAGCTGATAAAAAACAATCTCCGTCTTTGCACGCACATTCTGATGTTGATGCGGCATTATTGGAACAAGCTTTTTTAAATTCAAACGCGTCCATCGGAGTGATTGGTTTGGGTTATGTGGGGCTTCCGCTGGTTTCCAATTTTGTGCGTCAGAATTTTACCGTGTTTGGTTTTGATATTGATCAAACAAAAGTTGACGCTTTGAATGATGGACAATCTTATATCAAACATATTCCATCATCTGATATTTTAGAATTGGTAGAAACTAAACGTTTTACCGCCACGAATGATTTCAGTCATCTAACCAAGATGGATGCGATTGTTATTTGTGTTCCCACTCCACTCACCAAACAGCGCGAACCAGACCTAAGTTACATTGTCAAAACAACCGAAGTGATTTCAAAATATTTGCGCAAGGGACAATTGATTACCTTAGAGTCAACAACATACCCAGGCACTACACGCGAAGTGATGATTCCAATTTTAGAAAGAAATTCAGGATTAATATCAGGCGTTGATTTTTTTGTGGCATTTTCGCCCGAACGCGAAGATCCAGGTAATGAAGTATTTTCAGCCAATTCCACGCCCAAGGTTGTTGGTGGGTGCGGCGCTGATGCCTTGAAATTAGCCTGTGCACTATATGGCAAAGTCACACCCAAAGTTGTGCCTGTATCGAGCGCTGATACAGCCGAGGCTGTAAAGCTTACTGAAAATATTTTCCGCGCGGTAAATATCGCTCTCGTAAATGAACTTAAGGTTATTTACAACGCCATGGGTATTGATGTGTGGGAAGTGATTGATGCCGCAAAAACAAAACCATTTGGATTTATGCCGTTTTATCCTGGCCCCGGGCTTGGTGGCCATTGTATTCCAATTGATCCATTTTATTTAACATGGAAGGCGCGTGAATTTGACATCTCAACGCGTTTTATTGAATTGGCGGGTGAAGTGAACCGCAGTATGCCATTTCATGTTGTGGGCCGATTAGGCGAAGCATTAAATCGTCGTTTTGCCAAAGGATTAAATGGCGCGAAAATTTTAATGTTAGGCTTAGCATACAAAAAGAATGTTGATGATATGCGCGAAAGTCCATCATTAAAAATTATCGAAATCATGGAACAAAAAGGTGCGATCGTTAATTTCTATGATCCATATTTTTCCATCATTCCAAAATTGCGCGAACATCCCGCACTGATCGATCGTAAAGGCATTGATTTAAATGTACAAAACTTAAAACAATTCGATGCGGTATTTATTGCAACCGATCATGATGATGTTGATTACAACATGGTTGTTGAACATGCAAAATTAGTGATCGACACACGCAATGTATTGGAACGTTTAAATATTCACAGCGATAAAATTGTAAAGGCTTAATACGACATGACAAAATCAGTGGCCGTTATTGGATGTGGATATTGGGGCAAAAATATTGTTCGTAATTTCGCCGAAATTGGTGAATTGGCAGCAATTTGCGAAGGAAATCCTGTAACCGCCGCAACCGTGTCAACCACTTATAATGTGCCTGTTTTAACTTTTGATGAGATTTTAAATCGCAATGATATTCGCGGTGTTGCCATTGCTGCGCCTGCGGCGACGCATTACGAATTGGCACGCAAAACATTACTAGCTGGCAAAGATGTATTTGTTGAAAAACCATTGTCATTGGATGTAAAAGAGGGTGAAGATTTATGCGCCCTCGCCACACAAAAAAAAGCCGTGTTAATGGTGGGGCATTTATTACAATATCATGTGGCATATTTAAAATTAAAATCAATGATCGAAAATGGTGATATCGGCACATTGCGTTATATTTATTCCAACCGTTTAAATTTGGGTAAAGTGCGCACCGAAGAAGATGTGTTGTGGAGTTTCGCCCCCCATGACATTTCCATGATCTTGGGATTGGTCGGTGATGCGCCTGTCGATGTAACCGCACAATCATTTTCAACCCTCACGCCGTCAATCGCTGACACTGTGACAGTGCATATGAATTTCAAACAAAATATCGCGGCACACGTGCATGTTTCCTGGATCAACCCATTCAAAGAACAAAAATTGGTTGTGATCGGAGACAAAGCAATGGCGGTATTTGATGATGGTTTGCCGCTCACACAAAAATTAATAATTTATCCGCACAGTGTTGATGTGTCAGGTGCTGTGCCGCAGGTGAATAAAGCCGATGGGATAGCGGCCCAATTGGATACTAGCGAACCATTGCGCAATGAATGCCAACATTTTGTTGATTGTATTCATTCACGTGCAACGCCACGTACAGATGGTTATGAGGGGTTGCGTGTGCTGGATATTTTAAATCGCGCCAGTCAAAAAATGGCATCGGCACAAAAGGTGGCGGCATGACAAGGGCGCAAACAAAAATATATCAAGATGTGTTTATTCACGAAAGTTCATATGTTGATGATCCATGTGAAATTGGTGCAGGCACCAAAATTTGGCATTTCACACATATTTTGCCGAATACAAAAATTGGCACGCAATGTGTGATTTCACAAAATTGTATGATCGGCCCCGATGTAACAATTGGCAATAAATGCAAAATTCAAAATAATGTAAGTTTATACAAAGGCGTTACCTTAGAAGATGGTGTTTTCTGTGGCCCATCATGTGTGTTTACCAACGTCAATAATCCACGGTCAGAAATTGAACGGAAAAATGAATACCGCTCCACATTGGTTCGCCGTGGTGCCACCATTGGTGCCAATGCAACCATTGTGTGCGGACATACATTGGGCGCGTATTGTTTTATTGCTGCGGGCGCTGTTGTCACTAATGATGTGCCTGATCATGCGTTGATGGCGGGCGTTCCTGCCAAACGTATTGGATGGATGAGTCACGCAGGTATAAAATTGGGTAATGATTTGGTCTGTCCATCGGAAGGTCGAACATACCAAGAAACAAATGGCCAATTGGTCGAAATTGTAAAATAAAAAAAGAGGATAGAGAAATTATTATGAATAACGCTGCACGTGCACCAAAACCACAATCACCCATTCCGTTTATTGATTTGCAAGCACAACGTGCCCGCATTGGTGATGCGATGGATAAGGCAGTAATGGCCGCAGTCAATGAAGGCAGTTATATCCTTGGCCCACAAGTTAAAGAACTTGAAAAACAATTATGCACATGGACAGGTGCAAAACACACAATCGCTTGCGCGAATGGTACAGATGCATTGGCATTGGTATTGATGGCGCGCGGCGTGCGCCCTGGTGATGCAATTTTTGTCCCTGCCTTTACCTTTGTAGCAACTGCCGAAGTTGTCGCGTGGCTCGGGGCAAAACCATTCTTTGTTGATGTTTTGGATGATACATTCAACATGGACCCACAAAGTTTGAAACAAGCCATTATCGATGCAAAAGCGGCGGGCTTAACACCGCGCGGTGTTATTCCTGTTGATTTATTTGGCCAACCTGCCGATTATCGCCAAATTCTTTCTATTGCTGATGAAAATCAATTATGGGTTTTGGCAGATGCGGCGCAAGCATTTGGTGCCTCGTTTGATGGAAAACCTGTCGGTAGTTTTGGCCTTGCCACTTCCACCAGTTTCTTTCCCGCAAAACCACTTGGTTGTTATGGTGATGGCGGCGCGGTTTTCACAAATGATGATGAATTAAATACGGCGATTCGCAGCATTCATTTCCACGGCAAAGGATCGGACAAATATGATAATGTGCGCATCGGTGTGAATAGCCGTTTGGATACAATTCAGGCCGCCATCCTGCTTGAAAAATTAAAAATATTTGGTGATGAATGTATTGCACGCCAACAGGTTGCCGATCGTTATAATGACGTATTCAAAAACATTGTACGCACGCCAAAAATTATGGATGGCGCGACCAGCGTCTGGGCGCAATACACATTGGTATTAAATGACGGCATGAATCGCGCTGCCATAATGGATGCATGCAAAAATGCAGGCGTACCAACCATGGTATACTACCCCATCCCGCTTGCCAGCCAAACAGGATATAAACACTTCCCATCGGTTAGCACGGGCATTCCTGTATCGAACGATTTGGCGGCACGCGTGCTCAGCCTCCCCATGCACCCTTATTTAGATACCGAACAACAAGATTATATTGTGTCCGTTGTGTTGGATGCGATGAAGGGTTGATTGAGAGCGCCTCCATGGAAAAGCAGATTCAAATTTCACGACCATCAATGGGTGAGGAAGAATGGCAGGCTGTTAAAGAGCCAATCATGAAAGGATGGTTGACTCAAGGACCAAAGGTTTTGGAATTTGAGCAACGTTTTGCGGATGAGGTAAATTCTCCCTATACTGTTGCCTTAACATCATGCACGACCGCATTGCATTTGTCAGTTTTGGCGGCAGGTGTTCAAGTAGGAGATGAGGTAATTGTTCCTGCTTTTAGTTGGGTTGCGACTGCGAATGCTGTTGAATATTGCGGCGCTAAGCCAGTTTTTGTTGATATAGATCAATCCACTTTTAATATTGATCCTCAAAAAATTTCTGATGCTATCAGTGAGAAAACAAAAGCTATTATTCCTGTTCACTTATTTGGATTGGCGGCGGATATGGATGCGATTAAGCAAGCCACTCCCGATCATGTGATTATTTTAGAAGATGCCGCTTGTGCGGCGGGCGCTTTGTATAAAGGGCAGAATGTTGGCACTTTTGGGCAGAGCGCTAGTTTTTCATTCCACCCACGCAAATCAATTACGACAGGGGAAGGTGGTATGATAACTACGAATGATAAGAATATCTATGAACAACTATTAGTGTTGAGAAACCATGGATTATCATCATCTGAGTCTATGAAGACACAAGGGGCACAACCTTATGACATGGGAGAGGTTGATGTTTTGGGATATAATTATCGTATGACTGATTTGCAGGCGGCCATAGGTTTAGTCCAGTTAAACAAAATGCAAAAATGGATTGATGAGCGCGATAAGTGGGCGGCGTATTATCATCATCATTTATCTGATATTGAATGGTTAACATGCCCTACTGCAAGTGTTGGTTATCGTCATAGCTGGCAAGCCTATGTTACCTTTGTTGATGAAACTAAATCACCACAAACACGAAACGAAATCATGATGTATCTAAAAGCAAAAGGCATTGCTACACGCCCAGGAACCCAAGCTATTCACATGCTAAACTATTATAAAGAGAAATATAATATCGATGAGTATGATTTCCCAGTGGCAAGGGGTTGTTTTTACCAATCAATGGCTATACCAATGCACAATGAAATGACTAAAGATGATTTCGATTATGTGATTAATAAAATTAAGGAAATAAAATAATGGATTTAACTGAAAATAGTGTAATTTTTATCACAGGTGGTGCCGGTTTTATTGGTTCAACTCTTGCGTCTCGATTGGTTGATAAACATAAAGTTATCATATTTGATAATTTGGATCGCAATGCGATTCAGTACTCAGATTTATTATCTCATAAAAATATTAATTTTATTCAAGGTGATATTATGGATCTTGAAAAAATTGAATCTATTTTTAAAGAGTATGCCCCCGATTATATTGTTCATTGTGCTGCAATTGCAGGGGTTGATACTGTTATTAAGGATCCTGTCCGAACACTGGATATAAATATATTGGGAACAAATAATGTTTTAAAGGCTTGTCGATTATTGCCTAATTTGAAACGAATTGTTTTATTTTCAACAAGCGAAGTCTTTGGTAGTGATTCATTTAACAGTAATGAAAGTAAGCCTGCCGTTATTGGTGCGGTTGGTGAGGCGCGCTGGACATATGCGTTATCAAAATTGGCAAACGAACATTATGCGGACGCATATTTCAAAAAGTATCGTGTGCCTACAGTTATCTTGCGCCCATTTAACATCTATGGACCAGGACAAGTAGGTGAAGGCGCTTTATCCATTTTTATTAAACAGGCAATTAAAAACGAAACAATTACAATTCATGGTGACGGCAGTCAGATCCGTGCATGGTGTTATGTTGATGATATGGTGCGCGGTGTTATGTTGTCTATGACGCATATTGATGCGATTGGCAAATCGTTCAACATAGGAAATCCACGTTCAACATTGACTATCTATGGTTTGGCAAATGCTGTTGTGCGTATTTTGAATTCGCAATCAAAGATTCTTTTTGTTCCCAAGACCCATGCGGATATCGAGTTACGTATGCCGGACGTGCGTCAGGCAAAAGAGGTGATAGATTTTGTTGCTGAAGTGGATCTAGAGGAAGGAATTCCATTAACAGCTGATTATTATCGTAAACATGGGTAATTTATAAGATGCGTATAGCCTGCATATCTGATGTTCATTATGTTTGCGATTCGATCAAAACTATTTTGGTGAATGAGTAGAATTATGCCAGATAAATCAAAACATGAAGACTCTATATTAGATCTGGCTGATGACGAAAAGAAATGGTTGAACGTAGCCACTTCTGTCTTTTCAAAATTTAGGGAATATACAAAACATAAATTTAACCGAATAAATCCATCTTATGAAGATATCTTCTCGTGGAGAGAGCGGGGAGAATTTTGGACTCAAAGGGATGGAAATATAACAATCTACAATTCTGCTACATTAATTGGCGATGTGGATATTGGTGATCATAGTTGGATTGGTCCTTTCACATTATTGGATGGGACAGGCATTTTAAAAATCGGCCATCATTGCGCCATATCAACAGGCGCACAGATATTAACGCATGATACAGTAAGGTGGGCACTATCTGGTGGCCAAGAGTCTTATGATTATGCGGCGACTGTAATTGGCGATTGCTGTTTTATTGGAACACATGCCGTGGTTACAAAGGGCGTTACAATTGGATCGCAATGCATCATTGCTGCGGGTGCCGTTGTGACCAATGATGTTCCTAATAACTCAATCGTTGGCGGTGTTCCTGCAAAGATTATTGGACGCACAATGTTAAATGAAAAAAATGAAATTGAGTTAATATATCATGACAAAAAATAGCATGTTGAAAGATTCGGATATATCAAAAGCAAATATTAAAATATGTTCGCGTTGTATTTATGATGAACGCGTGCCCAGCATTTCATTTGATGAAAAGGGCGTTTGTAATTATTGCGATCAAATTGATATGCTTGTTCAACAATATGGCACCGCAACACCACGAGGTGAAAACGAATTAAAAAAGATTATTGAACAAATAAAAAAATCGGGTCGTAGAAAAAAATATGACTGTATTATCGGTGTGAGTGGCGGCACAGATTCCTCCTATATGCTTTATTTGGCGAAACAATGGGGCTTACGCCCTTTGGCGGTGCATTACGATAATACATGGAATTCAGCAATTGCCACGCAGAATATATATAAGGTTTTAAAGGCACTCGATATCGATCTATATACACATGTGATCGATAACAAGGAATCAGATGATATTTTTAGATCCTTTTTTCTGGCAGGTGTAGCAGAAATCGAAGCCGCAACAGATCTGGCATTAGCTGAAACAATGTATCGCGCCGCATTTAAATATGGTGTGCGTTACGTACTGGAAGGGCATTCTTTCACAACAGAAGGCATTACTCCCGTAGGCCGAAATTATTTTGATGGAAAATATATTCAATCTATCCATCAAAAATTTGGTAAGATGAAGATGAAATCATACCCGTTAATGACATTTTTACGATTTCTATTTTGGACGGCAGTGTTACGCATTAAAAAAATTCGGCCATTTTGGTATATGAATTATAATAAAGAAGATGCACGTGAATTTTTAGAGAAAGAATATGATTGGCAATATTACGGCGGCCATCATTTAGAAAATCGTATGACGGCATTTTTTCATGGCATTTATGTTCCGCAAAAATTTGGTGTTGATTATCGTAATAATACATTATCCGCATTGGTAAGAACGGGCAAAATGACGCGCGCGGAAGCGTGGTATGATTATAATCAGCCTCCCAAAGTGGAACCACAATTATTACCGTATTTTAAGAAGCGTTTGGATTTATCTGATAAAGAATATGAGAATATTATGCAGGCTCAACCAAAAGCTTGGTATGATTACCCCACATATAAAAAACGTTTTGAATTGCTTCGCCCTCTTTTCTATATTTTGGCGCGTGCTAATCTGGTGCCAATGAGTTTTTATCTAAAATATTGTTTCCCAACAAAGAGAGTGAAATCATGATTATGATTGCTGATTACGGTATGGGAAATTTAGGATCTATTCAGAATATGTTCAGACGGATTGGCGTTGATTCTGAAATTGTTTCGGATTCATTACGACTTGCCAGTGCAAAAAAAATAATATTACCAGGTGTTGGTGCATTTGATCATGCTATGGAACGAATAAACAATAGTGGTCTCCGTGAAGTATTAGACCATAAGGCTTTAAAAGAAAAAATTCCTGTTCTAGGGATTTGTTTAGGAATGCAGTTATTGACTCGTTCAAGTGAGGAGGGAAAATTGGCTGGTTTAAGTTGGATTAATGCATCTACGACGCGCTTTCCATCATTGCCTAATCTAAAAATTCCGCACATGGGATGGAACCTTGTAACGCCAGCAACACCAAGTCTTTTGACCAAGGATTTGCCACAAGATTCACGGTTTTATTTTGTACATTCGTATAAAGTCATGGTTGATGATAGTAAGAATTCCATTCTTAGAGCACATTATGGTGTTGGTTTTGATGCGGCTATTCAATCAGATAATATATATGGTGCTCAGTTTCATCCTGAAAAAAGCCATAAATTTGGTATGAAATTTTTTGAAAATTTTGCGAGATTATGATGTTACGAACACGGATCATTCCATCTTTATTATTGCAAAATGAGAGTTTGGTAAAAACAACTCAATTTGGTTCTTATTGTTATGTTGGAGATCCTTGCAATACTGTGCGCATTTTCAATGAGTTAGAAGTTGATGAACTATTGTTTCTTGATATCACAGCAACGAAAGAGAAGCGCGCGCCAAATTTAAAAATCTTACGTGATATTGCGGATGAATGTTTTATGCCACTCGGATATGGCGGCGGTATAACATCATTTGAACAGGCAAAAAATATTCTTGCAATTGGTTTTGAAAAGATCGTAGTAAATTCAGCCATTTATTCGAACCCAGATCTGATTACAAAAATGTCAGAACATTTTGGTAGCCAAGCCGTCATGGCCTCAATAGATGTTCGTCGTGATTTATTTGGGCATTTATCTGTTTACAGTTGTTCGGGAACAAAAAATGAAAAGAAATTACCAGTAGAATGGGCGCAAGAATTAGAACAATTGGGCGTAGGCGAAATTTTATTGACATCGGTTGACCGTGAAGGAACGTGGTCAGGCTTCGATACCGAACTTGTGCAATCAGTTGCAAATAATGTAACAATACCAGTGATTGCTCATGGTGGCGCCGGTAATGCGCAGCATATTCATAACATTATTCAAGAAGCAAAGGCATCTGCTGTTGCATTGGGAAGCATGGTTGTCTTCCAGAAGAAAGGCATGGGGGTACTTGTTAATTTCCCTGATGAATTGAAAAGAGATACTATATGAAATACTTTTCTTGCAAAGATTTTTTGAAGATATTTGGGGTTTTTGTTTTTCAAATACAAAAATTACTTGTCTATACATCCTTTTCTTTTTTTAAAATCTTTGTTCGTGAAGATAAAGATCTTTGGGTTGTTGGTGTGCAAGAAATTGCAAATTATTTAAACTTTATTGCCAACAGTATTCCTAAGAAATACACAGTAAACATCGTTCCCAATAAATACTATTTGAGGAATCATTACAATTTCCAAGGTTTTCAGAATAAGTGGATTAATAGTATTATCATCATGTTTTATCTCCCTATATTATTTGGGTATTTGGTTGCCAAATCTAATAATTTTATTTACTGCTGGAATTCGGGGTTTTTGATAAATGAATTTGATGGTCGCGATTTTGAATTTTCTTTTTTGAAGAAGAATGGAAAATCCATTATTTTATTGTTTCTAGGATCAGATATTCGCTCATTAGAATTATCATTGGCCCATGGAAAGAATATTGGCCAAGAAACAGCAGCATCCAATTTATTTTTAATCCGTCCAGATATATTTGGCGAAAAGAAAGAGTATTTCCTTAAAATGATCGCAAGATCAGCGGATAAATATGCAGATCATGTTTTTAATGCGAAAGTTGATCAGATTTCATACCTTGAGAAGGAGGCGAATCCTTTCCTATATTTTTATCCTGATGAAAAATTTCAGAAGAATGATGGTAAATTTGAATCGTTGAATATAATTAAAATTATTCATGCGCCATCATCACCCATTATCAAAGGCACACCAATTGTGCGCTCTATTATCAAAAAATTACAGGAAGATGGCTATAAATTTGATTATCAAGAATTGATGAATGTTGATAATCAGGAGGTTATAAATTGTTTGCGTGATACCCATATTGTTGTGAACGAATTATATGCCTTTATGCCAGGTGTTCTTGCCATTGAAGCCATGGCCGCACATTGTGCCGTGTTGACATCTGGCGATCCTGATATTGAAACATTCCCCCAAGGGGCGGATAAAGCATGGTTTAGAACGCGCTATTGGGAATTATACGATCATCTAAAATATTTATTAGATCACCATCAAGAAATTAAGAAATATGCTGACCAAGGATATGAATGGGCATGGAATGAATGTCGTACAACTATTTCGCGACAGAAATTTTTGGATGTAATTGGACGGCAACAATGATCCAAAAGTTTTTGAAAGATGGAATTATATACACAATCCCTCTTCTACTAAGTCGGGGGATTGGATTTTTTTTAATTCCCCTTTACACACGTGTATTAAACCCTTTTGATTATGGTGTTCTTGATCTTTTTGTCATGGTTGGGAGTATTATAAATCTCACAATCGCGCTTGAGATCACACAAGGTTTAGCATTTTATCACGCAAAATCAGCAGGAGCAGAGGAGCGGTCAGCTTATGCCTCGACGGCCTTCTGGTTTACACTTTTGGTGTATGCATTTTATTTTTTGGTATCGATACTTTTTTCACAACAATTTTCTGAATTGATAACTAACTCAAAATCTTATGAATTTATTTTTGAACTGACTACACTCTATATATTCTGTAATGGTATTTTTCTATTTTTGCAGAATCAACTACGTTGGGAATTACGCAGCACACAATTTGCAATCTCAAATATAATCATGACAATTGTCACGGCAGGAACGGCTATTATTCTTGCCTATTGCTATGATATGGGTCTGACGGGTATTTTGTGGGGAATGATTGCTGGTGTATTGTCGGGTGCGCTTACGTCTGGTTTTAAATTATTCGGAACAATACGTCCCATTTTTGACGTACAAAAATTCAAAACCATGCTGCGTTATTCCATTCCCCTTGTCCCATCGGGTGTATGTGTATTCCTCTCAATTTATATTGATCGTATCATGATTAATAAAATGATGACATTGGATGATGTGGGTATTTACGGCATAGGCGTGCGCTTTGCGACCATATCCGCATTATTGATTTCGGGTTTTCGGACGGCCATTACCCCTTTAATTTTAAAACACCACACTGAAGAAAATGCGCCGCGCGATATTGTTAGTCTGTTTAATATCTTCATTGGATTTTCATTGTTAATGTATTTGGGTGCATCGTTATTCTCTCGTGAAATTTTAATGTTGATGGCAACTCCAATATATTGGCCAGCCTATACAATCATCCCCATTCTTATTCTGTCCACTTTGGTTGCAAATTTTTATATCTTTACGCCTGGTATATTCTTGGCAGAAAAAACGCATATTGTATTTTGGATAAATTTCATGACAGCGGTTCTTAATATTATACTGAATATAATACTAATCCCTATAATGGGAATTATGGGCGCCGCACTATCGACCTTATTGGCAAGTTTTTGTGGCTTCCTTGTTTATTTATACTTTAATCAGAAAACATATTATTTGCCAATTAACTATAAGAAAATTATTTTACCATCCATTATAATTGGAGCAATATCTATAGCTGGATTTGCTTTAGGGGACATAACGAATATAATCTTCTTTATAAAAATAATATTATTTATAGTCGGTATGCTGCTCATTCATGAATATAAGCTAATAAATTTGAAGGCCGTGTTTCCCAATTTATATCAAAAAATGGAAAAAAATTCATGAAACTAATCACCGTCATCGGCGCGCGGCCGCAATTTATTAAAGCAGCTTCCGTCTCTCAAGCATTATTAGAATATAAGTATATCCAAGAAATAATAATTCATACTGGACAGCATTTTGATGCCAACATGTCCGACATATTCTTTCATCAGCTTCAAATACCACATCCTAAATATATCTTAGATATCAATGGCGGACATCACGGCGAAATGACCGGGCGCATGATGATCGCATTAGAAGATGTGTTTATAAAGGAAAAACCTGATGCGGTTATGGTTTATGGCGATACAAATTCAACTTTGGCGGCGTCATTAACGGCTGTCAAATTAAATATACCCGTCATTCATATTGAATCAGGTTTGCGCAGTTTTAACATGAATATGCCAGAGGAAATAAATCGCATCCTAACAGATAGAATTAGTTCCGTTTTATTTTGCCCAACAGATAGAGCGGTAAATAATCTAAAAAATGAAGGTTTTGCAATGCACAGCCCACATTCTGTTATTATAAATGTCGGTGATGTTATGTTTGATACATGTTGTTTGTTTCAAAACATGGCGCGCAGACCAGATAAAATACCCGCCATAGAAAATTTCATTCTATCCACTTTTCATCGTGCCGAAAATACTGACAATAAAAATAATTTATCATCGATTATTGATAGTTTAAACCACATTCATGAAAATAAAATGCCTGTGATTGTACCATTACACCCACGCACACGGAAAATGATAGAAAAATATCAATTGAATGCAAAATTTCATATTATTGAACCAGTCGGATATTTGGAAACATTATGGTTGCTTCTTCACTGTAAATTATTAATGACAGATAGCGGCGGCATGCAAAAAGAAGCATTCTTTTGTGGTAAACCATGTATTACTTTGCGCGATGAAACGGAATGGGTGGAATTATTAGATTTGGGCGTAAATATTTTAGTAGGAAGCGGTAGAGCAAAAATATTACAAGGTCTTGATGAAATGATTGATAAACAGATTCCATCTGCGAACACATTTTATGGTGGTGGACAAGCTAGCCGTAAAATTGCGGCATTTATCCATTCATATAAAACAAAGATATAATGATGACGATGAAATTGACTTATCTGAGTTGTGAAGCGCCGATGGTGGGAAGCGCAAGTCATACTCATATACATGAGATTATAAAAGGATTTGAAAAGCGCGGATGGGATGTAAAATTATATTATCCATCTTATGCAGATCAACAAACTAAACCAAATTTATTTCTCAGATTACTTGAATGTTTAAGAATTCAATTGCGGCTATGCATGGAATGGCGCAAGGGATCGGTCATTTATGTGCGTGCACATTATCTGGCATTCCCGACATCTGTCATGGCAAAAATCTGTGGCATTCCGATCTTCCATGAAATCAATGGGCCTTATGAAGATACACTTGTGACATATCCACCCCTAAGAAAGATAAAATTTATACTTCTGCCAATACAAAGAGTACAATATAAGCTTGCAACAGGGCTTATCACCGTTACAGAAGAACTGATGGGCTGGGCTATTGAGCAATCAAAAAATAAGAATACTATATGGATTTCGAACGCAGCAAATACAGATTTGTTTAATAGAAAAAAAGCCTTACAAAAAGATCTATCTAAAAATTATGCAATATTCTTTGGCAGCCTTACAAAGTGGCATGGCCTAAACATTATGTTGGATGCTATCAGCACTGAGGAATGGCCTTCAGATGTTAAGTTAGTTATTATTGGGGATGGGGGCGCGCGCGAACAAGTTATTGATGTGGCCAAAAATAATTCAAATCTGCTATATTTAGGCAAGTTGTCACAAAAAGAACTTCCAGCATATATAGTCGGTGCCTTATGTGGCCTAGTAATTTCTGACTACACAGAAGATACTGGTCTTAGACCATTGAAACTCTTTGAGATGATGGCTTGTGGTATTCCTATTATTGCTACCGATTATCCTGGTCAAGCAGATATTATCAGAGATAATGAAGCTGGCGTTATTATACCAAGACAAGACGCGCAAGCCTTGGCAAGGGCTGTATCATATTTAGCAAGTAACCCTGAAATTGCGCGTGACATGGGCGCGCGTGGTCATGATGTTGTGCATACACATCACAGTTGGGATCAAAAAGCGGGTGAAACTGAAGATTTTATTTTAAAGACGATGGGCAAAAAATAATTCCTCACTTCTTTTTTTCTTGCCACCATGATTCGTTGTTTAAATACCATTCTAAAGTTTTGCGGAATGCTGTTTCAAACGTCTCGCGTGGCGCATATCCTAATTCTTGTTTGCATTTTGTGGGGTCGATGGCATAACGGCGATCATGTCCTGCGCGATCAGTCACATAGGTAATGAGTGTTTTGATTGACTTCCCCTGCGATACAGGGCAAAGGGGAAAACGTTGTTTTAAGGTGGCATCATGAGCAAATAATTCATCCATAATGGCGCATAAATGATGAATCAAATCAATGTTCGTCATCTCATTCTCGCCGCCAATATTATAGGTTTCGCCAACACGCCCATTGCTCATGACCAATTCAATTCCGCGACAATGATCATCAACATACAACCAATCACGAATATTTTTCCCATCGCCGTAAATGGGAATGGGTTTACCATGTAATGCGTTTGTCATGGCCAATGGAATTAATTTTTCAGGGAATTGATATGGCCCATAATTATTTGAGCAATTGCTGGTTGTCACGCGCAAGCCATAGGTATGATGAAATGCGCGTACCAAATGATCAGATGATGCTTTGGATGCCGAATAAGGCGAATTGGGTGCATAGGCAGTTGTTTCAGAAAACGCAGGATCGGCGGGCGATAATGACCCATAAACTTCATCGGTCGAAACATGATGGAATAAGGCAGTGTCGATGATGTTACGTGTTGTCCATATATTTAATGCAGCCTTGAGCAATGTATATGTGCCGATAATATTTGTTTCAATAAACGCATCAGGGCCAGAGATTGAGCGATCAACATGCGATTCTGCCGCGAAATGAACAATATGATCAATATGATGTGTTGTTAAAATAGTTTCAACCAATTCTTGGTTGCAAATATTACCATGAATGAATGTTATGTTTTTATTATGTTGCAGCAATACAGATAAATTATCTTTTGATCCTGCATAGGTTAATACATCCAAAACAACGATGCGGTCTTGCGGATATTTGTTCATCCAATAATAAACAAAATTTGTACCTATAAAACCAGCGCCACCAGTGATCAATATAGAATGAGCCATTTATATCCTATGTTACTCAGGTGTGATTTCATCGGCAATTTCGAGCAAATAACGCCCATAATTACTTTTCAAAAATTTTTGTGCGATGTTTATTAGATCTGATTTGCTAATCCATCCCTTGCGATAGGCAATTTCCTCGGGGCAAGAAATTTTTAAACCTTGTCGTTTTTCAAGTGTGCTCACAAAGG
The DNA here is from genome assembly GCA_044238965.1 of Micavibrio sp. GTDB lineage: Bacteria > Pseudomonadota > Alphaproteobacteria > Micavibrionales > Micavibrionaceae > Micavibrio_B. Next base: position 26,859 of record JBIICJ010000018.1, read on the forward strand.
TTGATGAATCAATTAATGAATCATGTGTACCAGTATCAAGCCACGCATCACCACGCCCCATAATTTCGATATATAGATTATCTTTTTCAAGATACATACGATTAAGGTCAGTGATTTCCAATTCACCGCGTGGCGAAGGTTTGACCATTTTCGCATATTCACACACATGTTCATCATAAAAATATAAACCTGTTACGGCGTAACGACTTTTCGGTTTTTCTGGTTTTTCCTCTAATGAAATTGCTTTGCCCGCGGCATTAAATTCGATCACGCCAAATTGTTCGGGGTTTTGCACGGGGGAAATGAACACAGTGGCACCATTTGTACGGTTATGGGCTGATTTTAGTCGCGCATGCAAATCATGGCCAAAGAAAATATTATCACCTAAAATTAACGTTGATGGGTTACCTGCAATAAAATTTTCACCAATCAAAAAGGCCTGCGCCAAACCATCCGGCGATGGTTGCACCGCATAAGATAAATGTAATCCCCATTGCGCGCCATCACCCAATAAACGTTCAAATAAACCAATATCATGAGGCGTTGAGATAATCAGAATATCACGAATACCCGCAAGCATAAGCGTGCTGAGCGGATAATAAATCATCGGCTTATCATACACAGGAATTAATTGTTTTGAGATAGCGAGCGTTGCAGGGTGAAGGCGCGTGCCTGAGCCTCCCGCCAAAATAATGCCTTTGCGATTCATCAACTTTGTTCCTGTTTTTGATTGCAGATTTATTAATCGCGGTA
>JBIICJ010000165.1:0-7000 GCA_044238965.1 Micavibrio sp.
TGACCAATTCCAGCTCCAATTATACCTGCAGCACCACCAGCTGCAACACCTCCAAGTACGCCAGATTTTTTAACAGTTGCATCTCGTTCTGATATTTCTCCAGATTTTTGCTTTTTCTCTATATCACTCAGCTCCATGAATCCCTTGATTGCAGTAGCTGCTACTGCCACGGGGGCAGCTAGTTTTGAAAGAATTGGGCCTATCCCCGCTAAAGTTGCCATCAGACCACTCCCAAAACTTGCTAATGATGCCATAACTGTGCTAAATGCCCCAGCGATTGCAGTTCCTGCAGCGGCGACAGTAGTTGAAAAAGTAGTGACTATACCAGCCAAAGCCGGGCCGGCGGCAACAAACTTACTAGCAAGTGATGTGGCAGCAGTACCTATTGTTGTAAGAGTACCAGAAAGTATTGGCCCTAGACGTCCTATAACAGAAGTGGTTGCAGCGGCGCCGCCGCCAAGCTTTGAAAAAAGCCCAGTAAATCCACCTGATATCAAACCCAAAATGCTCTTTCCACCTGCTGCGATTGAAAGAGAACCTAGCGAGGAAGCTGCTAGAAAGGCATTAGCTGTTAACCCAATAAGCGCTAAGCCTGATGAAGTTAAGGCTTTTACTAAAGAGCTTTCAAGAATAGAATTTACGGAGTTTACTATATTGGAAAAGAAGCCAATGGATTCATTGCCCTTTGCCAGTGCCTCAGTTCTCTTTGCTTCTTCTTCGGTCTGAGGTACCCCTGCTCGTTCTTTGGTGGCAATTTCTTTTCCTGTTGTGAACATTTTACCAAGTTCACCAGCCAATTCTAATCTTTCTGAAAGCGCGTCTGAGGCAAGGCCGGCTGCCTGGCTTCTTTCATATTCAGCCACGCGACGTTCCTCTGTCCCTTTTGCCATGGCCGTTGATATTTCTTGTAGCTCCTTAGTTTCAGCGGTAGTCCTGTTTCCCTTCATCGCCAAGGTAAAGTAACGCTGCGACTGCTCCGGGCTTAAGCCAGCTTGTTGTGCGAGTACCATGCCCTTTGCAGCTTCTTTTATCCTAGAAGTTACTTTTTCGCGCTGCTGCGCTTGTTGTGCTTTTGCAAGTGCATTAGCCTGGTCCTTTGAAAGCCCCAGCGCAAGGTACTGGTCACGCAGCGCAATTATTTCTTTGGAGCGTTCCTGCGCAGCCTGTTGTCCTAGACCCAACAACGTTCCTTGTATGTCCTCCTGATTTAACAACTCGGCATTGAGCTTAAAGTACTCATCTGCAGTTATGTCTACTATTCCTGAAATTTTCTGGAATGATTTCATCGTGCTATCAATGAAATTATTCAGCTGTTCTGGGGAACGTATATTTAACCCGGAGCTTATACCTGCCTCTATTGCTGGACCAACTATCTTTGAGGCTTGAGCCATATTGTAGCCAAACTTCTGGAAAGTTGATTTCATACTCCCCATGGCACCCTTGAATTGATCGGGACCATATATTGCTAGCAGCCTTTTGTTTTCCTGTAAAAACTTCACAGTATCGTCGAATGACATTCCCATCCTAATAGAGGCACTAATAACATCTCCAAATTCTGCGGGTACCTGCGCTATGTTAAAGCTAACTAGCTCACGATAAAGGTCTTTAACTGCATCTTTTGCTTTTGCAAAATTTGCCATCACTACTGCACTATCAGCTAGGCCTTTTACAAATTCTCTAGGAATGTTAGGAATGTTCTTTATGAAATTTCCGAGCTTTCCAACTAGTGTATTTGACGTGAAGGCTATTGCATCTAGCTGCTTTGTGGCACCAGCTATTTTTGATGAGAAATTTCCTAGCTTAGCTGCAATTTCAGAAAATTCTAAATTTTTAAGGTTTTTGGCTCTCTCTTCATCAAGCTGTGCAACCCCATTCTCAAATTTTACCAGGTTAAGCCCGAGGTCGTGCCCAGTTGCCTCCAGCTGGAATGCCATTCGCACTAGTGATTCATTGAATTTCTCTTCGGATTGAACCCCCTCACTTGCGGCCTTATTTTTTCTCTTAGTAACTTCTGCAACCAAAGCTTCAGGATTGTCAAAAAAGTTTTCTAGCTTCTCAATTCCCAAGTTACTAAATGCCTGGGTAAGTGTGGCCTGTGTATCTCCAAGCATCAATCTAAGTTTTGAAAATTCTTCTAGCGATATATTATCTTTTAGCTCTTGAGTTTTTTCATCTATCAAGCCAGCAGTCTTTAGAAATTGTTTGTCAAGAACTGAGCTTGAAGCTCGCATTTCGTGTATCATTGACCGGTACGCCGGCGTACCTCTCTCCACCTCACGATGCGTTGACAGCATCGCTGCGGCGATCTTTGAGGCGTGCTTCTGGTTAACAGCCAACCCTTCAGCAAATCCCAATGAGTTCTTTTTCATTTCCTTAAAGGAATCATACAATTCCCTAAGCGGCTCATTTATTAATGCATTTGCTGAAGCTGCGCTTTTTTCCAAGCTGTCAGCTAGCATCATTGACATCTGTTCTATAGAGTCATTTGCCCGTTCTAGTGCAGCCTGCCCCTTTTTAGATTTCTTAATTTGGGAATTTGTTAGGTCTGCTAGGGTAGAAGTTGCTTCAAATAATTCTTTCTGGGCCTCACCTATATTTCTAGCTAATCTAGCATTCTTTTTTATCTGAGGTGACTGGGATTCAGTTTCTCTTTTTCCAGCACGTTTTTCTTCTGCTGGGTCCTTGCTTTCTCGTGGTTCTCTGCCTGAAGGACCACCAATAGTGCCCCGCTGTATTCTTGCAAAATTAGTTAAGCTCTTTTCGAAGGCCAGACCTATTGCTTTTTGAAAGTCTTGAAGCTCTTTAGTATCCATTTAGTGATTAAAGCTAGAGTAAATATCAATAGGTATTTATCAAATACTCTAAAAATAAAAATCAACCTCATAATAGGAGATTTATATGTCAGAAAATAATCCTCTAATGGCGGCTCTTAAGCTTCCGGGGAGAATATTTCAGCTTCCATCAAAAGGAATCTTTTACAAGAATGGCGAATTAGATGAGTCAGTAAAAAACGGTGAGATTCACGTGCATGCCATGTCAGCTTTAGATGAGATAACCATGAAGAATCCTGACCAGCTTTTTAGCGGGGCGGCAATTGATTCTGTTCTAAAAAATTGTGTCAAAGATGTGAAAAAGCCTACTGAGCTACTTGCCAAAGATGTTGACGCTATAACTTTGTTTTTAAGAACCGTAACGTATGGTCCATCATATGAATTTATCGCCAGGCATACATGTCAGGGAGCGAAAGAGCATTCATACTATGCTGACGTTGATACCATTATTTCCAGAATGAAGATGTTAGATGAGACTCTTACGGACGAGATGTACACTGTAAAACTTGGCAATGGACAAACGGTTAAGCTACGCCCAAATAAGTACCAACAGGTTATCGACCTTATTAAGAATAATCAGAATAAGCAAGAACTTACGGCCGAAGACCAAAGACGAAACTTGATGGCAATGCTAATTGGCGTAATAGAAAGCGTCGACAATATCAGCAATCCAGCCCTTATAGAGGAATGGATTACAGCGTTGCCAGCAGTTATGGCAAATAGAATAGGCGACAAGGTAGAATCACTTAATTCCTGGGGATCAGATCTAAAATGGGAATGTAAGTGTCTAGACTGTGGTGAAATGTTTGAGGTAGAAATTCCAATAAATGCTGTGGCTTTTTTCACCGAATGATCAAGGCTGGTGACATGGTAGCAGTTCAAAAGTTTATAATGAAACTTGGAAATGAGATTAAATCAATCATTAAGAACACACTGGAGCTATCATATTATTCTCGTGGGGCTTGGAGCTATCACCAAGTCCTACTGATGTCACAAGGAGAAAGAGAGCTAGCACTAGAATTCATAAATGAGCGACTGAAAATTGCTAGCAAGCAGATGTTTCCGGTTTATTGATCAATTACCGAATTCATACACTTTTAGGTAATAAAAAAGGGGCTCCAATGGAGCCCCTTATGCTTCTACTGAAACTTTTAAATTTGACCTATTAGAAATTTGTTTTTCTAATAACAGCTCATTAGAACTGCACATTATACCATCTAACCCGTCGTGCAACATTAATCCTGTTCTACCTACTGATTCCCAGATTTTATATCGCGCTGATCGCTCCCAAGCAAGGTATGCCTGAAATATCTTCTTTTGGTTACCGCGTGTTGGCTTAGAATTAAAGAGGTGTAGACATAGCTCACGTTGCGCAGATTTAAACTGCTTAGATATAAAGCCAAGATATTTGCCTGCCTCAAACAAGTCAGAAGTACTTAATTGTTGATTTGCGGCCAAAACAATATTAACAGCCTCTGACCTACCAGAAGAATTTAGAAGCATAAGCGGAGAAATATTTGACCCGTTGGCCAGCGCCATTACTAACCGCTTTACGATCTTCAGGTTATCATGAGAGCTATCTAATTTTAGAATTTTAGTACAAATATAATTTCTAAACACCTCTTTTTGGGTGTCTGATTTTACAATGTCTGGGTATTTAAGTTCTACTAAGTGGGGGCTCAATTTGTATTTTTCCCTCAGCTCACTAAGTAAAAATTGGCAATAGGCATTCTCAAGATCTACCACTGTTCCAAAAATTTCATGTCGAAGCCAACCAGGCCATGTTTCTATTGACTTAATTGGCCATACCGATTTATCACGCGCCTGCAATTTTCCAGCTGGCTCGTAGTAAAATGTGATTTCGCCGACCTGATCTAAGAGCCAATTTACCGGGGGTATAAGGTTTGTTTTACCTAGCAGCTTAAGCTGAGATATAATTTTTGCCCTATCAATGCACACTACCTTAGTGGTCGATTGAACCAATTTTTTCTTCGTAGGTGCTGGGCCTGGGTCAAACTTTACCTCATGCAATATCTCATGAATTGCAGAAACTACCTGTGGTTCTAATTTTTTAGGAGATACTAGGGTTGGGCTCTTTATACCATTGTTGAAATTGTAGCCGATTCTAATTATCTCAAAAAACTTATCCAAAATAACTCTAGCATCTTTCACTTGTCGTGTTAAAGACGTTAGAAGAATTTCTTCCTCGATAAATCCAGGAGCGCGAGAGTTATTTTTTGTCAATCCGTACCAAGCACAGGCAATCGATAAGATTAAATTTTGACGCTGCTTTCTTTTTTTCCACCACATCCCCTTTAAGTTAAAGAAATTACCAACAAAAAGCGGGTTTATTCTGTTAATTTCTCTGTCAATTCGAACAGCGTGGAACGTTAGCATGTGTAAAGATGTGTTTAATTCTCAATAATAAATTATCAAATGTATTTTCCAACTTGACACCATATCTGTTGCATACAATTTCAACGTTACCTTTTCTCCAGAAACCATCTGGACAACAAACTATAACATTTCCTTTTGATGCAAAGAGCCCAAGCTCAAGAAGAGTTATTGGTGATTTTGTATTTGGGTCAAAGTAAAAAACTATAAGTGATGCCGCATCAAGCGCATTTAACTCCCAGGTAACCTGCTCATTAAATCGTTGATCTGTTATTGACTGCGTAATTGTACTATCCCAGTCAGCTCTTCTTGGATTATAACATACTATGTCGTAGTCTTTTAACTCTGCTGCCAAACGTTCTTGCCATTTTTCAGCGGTGTTCATTTCAATAGAGCCACCAAAAAACACCGAAAATGTCTTAGTGTCATCTACGTGCGAAAATGAATTTGGAGCCTGAATCTCTACCATGATTACGCATTTTTCTTCATTAACTGATACACTGCCCGCCCACAATCTCTATCCAATCTCACAGTGGGCGGCTTTAAGTTTTGCCCATTATCCTGTGGAACGTACCCAATCCAATCTTGAGACTGGATAGCACCTTTATCTTGAAGATGCTTGACTAATTGTCTAATCCGTTTTGCTTTTTTAGAATTCATGATTTTTCCTTAAAATTAAAAAATTCCTGAAAATCGAGGATTCAAGTTAGAATCTACGTGATCGATTATGTAATTGATGTTCTTTTTGTAAAAAAGAATTTCCCACTTTGAAATATTTGCTGTTCCAAGTTTTCCCAATTTAGGTCTTATGATCAAAAATTTTATCTGATCTATAGGCAACCTCAAATTGTCTACGTAAATTGGGCTGTCTGCGCCTGCTAATCTTATGGCGTAAACCTTTTTGCCGTTCTTACTGAGTTCTTTTTCTTCGACTATCTCAAATGATCCATTTGGAAATTGTGCAGAATGATGTGAACTAGGGCTCGGTGTTATCAAAGTTTTCTTGCCACGTGTTTTATCTAAGAACTGAATTAGCGCCTCAATAAATGCGCTTTTTGCTCTAATGCTTATTGCAGGGCGATCTTTTCCAAGGGCAGTTCTTATCTGCTCTCTATCGGGGCTCAGAAATAACATTCCTCTTTGTTTTGCTATCCATGGGCCCAAAAAGTCTACAGCTCGTGAGTACATCTCATAGTAGCAAGCTATTATTTTTAATAAGTCCGTGTAATCTGATACTTTTCGATATGCATCAACTTTTGCATCCCAGTGAATTTCATTTTCAAGTTGGTTCATTTTTAATCCAAAAACTTTTTATTTTTAATAAGTCATCTAAGTAATATACACCGATGCGACGATTATTTTGCTCTAAACTTAATTTTGGCGGTATTTCTAAATCATCTCGCAGACCGGCTACGTAGATGGGAGTCCTGTTCCATTTAAAGATGAGCAGCGGTGTCTTACCTATTTTGACAGCGTCAGTTATTGACTCTTCCATCCACTTAAAGATGTTTGAGTTTCCAGCAACCATCGTCTCAAAACTGTCTGATTGTTTGTAGCTTTTGCATTCAACAGAATACTTAAATATTAGCCCACTATCTTTTTCATTTACAGGAACTACATCACCTACAAACAACTTGAGTGCTTCTTCACCAAACAACTTACCAAGGGTGTCAAAGTTTTTGCCACCAACCCTGGCGCCAGATCCCTGGGTCCGTATGAAGTTAAGCGGTGAAAGTGCTGCAGAAAGCTTTTTTGCTATCTGCCCCTCGAATGAA
>JBIICJ010000019.1:0-27217 GCA_044238965.1 Micavibrio sp.
CCCCATAAAAGGGATAAATCCTGATCCCGCGACAGGCGATGGTCGCCATCAGGGATAAAATGCATATTTACCAGCGCATTGGGTAGGTTTTGCGCCAATCTCTCCGATAATTGCCATGGCACGTCTTTATCCATTTTGCCGTGTATGAATGTAATGGGGATGGTCAAATGAATGGGCGCATCCATTAGGCACATAGAATCACTATCGGTTAATAATTTATACGTAATGGGCAACGGGTCGCCATATTCAGATGGCTCTAAAATCAAGCCTTCGCGTTTGATAAGATCACGCCCCGTATCATCCAACTCTTCATTCCAAATGGTACGGGTGAAATCAGGCGCGGGCGCTATCCCCACCATACCGCACACGCGCGATGCACGTTTTAAAGACACATGAAGGGCGATCCACCCGCCCATCGATGACCCCACAACCAATAACGGCACATCAGACGGCAATACACCATCAATCACATCAAGTGCATCATCACACCATGTTTTGATTGACCCATCGGTAAATTCACCGCCCGATTGCCCATGACCGCCGTAATCAAGCAATAAATAAGATTGCCTATGATGGGTACATTGTTGTTTTAAAAATTGTGCCTTTGTGCCCGTCATATCGGAACGAAATCCAGATAAAAACACCACAACAGGCGCATTCCCCGCCCCATAATCATAGGCAAGCGATATACCATCTCTATTGAGTATTGTACGCATATTTGTCATCATACATTAATTGTGATACACGCGAGATTATATGAATTCAAGTCATCTTTCCATTTGTCAAATTATTCCTGCCTTGGGTGCTGGTGGCGCCGAACAAGGATGCATTGATGTTGCCGCTGGCATTCGTTCGAGTGGTGGCGATTCATTCGTCATATCACATGGTGGTGCACGCATTCCCGAATTATTGCGCCACGGCACAACGCATATTAATTTACCCGTACACAGCAAAAACCCCATCACGGCGTGGAAAAATTATCATGAAATTCGTAAACTGATACGCGAAAAAAATATTAAATTAATTCATGTGCGCTCACGCGCGCCAGCATGGAGCGCCTATTACGCGGCGCGCGCCGAAAATATTCCGTTTATCACGACGTGCCATGCGCCATATAATATCAAAAACAATGAATGGAAACGCAAATATAACAGTATCATGGCACGCGGAGACCGTGTGATTGCTATTTCTGAATTTGTACAAAAATATTTGTTAGATAATTATAATATCGATGAAAAAAATATTCGTTTAATCCCGCGCGGTGTCGATATCGATAAATTTCATCCATCCAAAGTCACCAGCGAACGCATGATTAAATTAACGCAGCAATGGCGCATTCCCGATGGCGCGCGCGTTATTTTATTACCGGGTCGTTTAACGCGGTGGAAAGGTCAATCAGTTTTGATCAATGCCATGGCACAAATCAAAGACCAAGATTTATTCGCGGTACTGATCGGATCTGACCAAGGGCGTACCGAATATCGCACGGAACTGGAAAATTTAATCCGCGCGAAAAATTTGGAACACCGCGTACGCGTGACCGATCATTGCAATGATATGCCGGCGGCCTATTCACTTGCTACCATTGCATGTTCAGCATCAACTGACCCCGAAGGGTTCGGGCGTATTTCGATCGAAGCGCAAGCCATGGGACGCATGATGATTGCAAGCAATCATGGTGGGTCAACAGAAACAATTATGCATGATCAAACGGGGTGGTTAGTAAACCCCAATGATGCCACTGATTTAGCGCGCATGATTGATCATGTATTACATTTAAATGATAAACAAAAAAATATCATTTCAGAAAATGCGATCAATCATATTCACGGTAATTTTACCAAAGATTTGATGGTGCAAAAAACATTGGATGTATATCGTGAACTTATCTAACGCGCCTCATAAAATTTTAGTGATTAAACTCGGCGCATTAGGTGATTTTATTTATGCGTGCGGCGCAATGAAGGCTATCCGCGCGCACCACAAAAAAGACCACATTACATTATTAACAACCGCACCATTTGAAAAATTAGGACGTGATTCAGGTTATTTTGACGATATTATCACCGATCCACGCCCAAAATTATTTCAGGTAAGTAAGATTTTAAAATGGCGCAATCAATTAAATGCCCGCCATTTCACCCGTGTTTATGATTTGCAAAATAATGATCGCACTGCGTTATATTTTAAATTATTGTCACCCAAACCCGAATGGGTTGGCGCAGTTGCTGGCGCAAGCCATCGCAATACATCACCCGACCGCGTGAAATATCATGCGGCATTAGGCCATGCCGCCACATTAAAAATCGGCGGTATCGATAATGTAACATTAGATGATTTATCATGGATGCGCCCCACATCAGAATTTATGTTACCCGAAAAATCAGTTTTAATTGTGGCGGGAAGCGCGCCATCGCGCCCACAAAAACGATGGCCTGCGGCGCAATATCGCGCGCTATGTTCATTATTAATTGAAAATGGATTTCATCCTGTTTTATTGGGTACAAACGCCGAGGCGGACGTCAATAATTTTATCGCCCGTAATTTAAATGTGGCCAACCTCACAGGCAAAACCAATATTTATGATTTGCCGGCATTGGCAAAACGCGCGGTGGGAGCCATTGGGAATGACACAGGCCCCATTCATATTTTATCGGTGACAAATTGTAAATTATTGGCATTGTTTGATGCGCGCGAATCAAACGTTATCAAACACGGACCACAAGGCGCGCAATCATACACATTGGAAACATCACCGTTATCAGATTTATCGCCCGAAACTGTGTTTCAAAAATGGATGGAAATTTATAATAAACCTTGATGATGGGATTTAATCATAGTTTGGATATCGGCATCATTAAATTCATACGCGCGCGCCATTTCTTCGATCATAATTTCGCGCACTAACGCCAACAAATCATCATTTGTTTCCGCCCATAAATCGAGAATTGGGCGACGATATAACACCAAACGATCGTCACCATTTGCCACTTTTTTTTGAACGCCAGGGGCAATTTCATGTGCGGAATGATAAAGCGCAAGTAAATCATATGATGTGTCTAATTCCATTTCTTGTGATGTGGCTTCGTCGGGAAATTCTTCGCATTGAATATCCAACTCTTCAATTTTTTGGATAAGTTCGTCGGGCAAAATATCCATCACCTGCCGCGCCACCGCCAAAATATCATCGGCAGATGGTGGACGGGTAAAATTCATGATGAGTTCTTGTTTCATCATTACCTTTGATGCCATATCTTATCTCCTACAATTTAAGCGCCCATAGACCAATCTATTGCCACCGAAATAGAGAATTTGTTTTCATTTGTTTGTTGATTCGGTTTAGAATAACGCAAAACAGGAGAAATTGCCAATGCCAGCCCCTTTGACCGTATCGCAGATTGATGACGAATTACAAAATTTGAAGGAATGGGAGTTTGAGCGCGATGATTTTGGGCGTGATACCATCGTACGGAAAATTAATTTTGCCGATTTTTCAACAGCTTGGGGATTTTTATCACGCCTTGCGCTATTGGCGGAGCAAATCAACCACCATCCCGAAATTTATAATGTGTATAACCGTGTACGCATAACATTAACCACGCACGACATTGGTAACAGGGTATCAGATGTCGATGTACACTTTGCCAAACGAATCAACCAATTGCTGGGGTAAAATTTTATTGGCCTTGGCGATCAGAAATATTTGATGTGGCTGCTGAGTTTTGAATTCTTTGTTCCAAATAAGTCGCAAGCATCATTTCACGACGATACATTGATTCCAAAAAATCGGCGCCTTGTTGTAAATCAACCGCTTTCATGGCAATGCGCACGCGATCAACATTGGCCGCACCCGTTGATAATGCGGTTACAAAATCAGGCATTTGGTATAGTTTTTTGGTGAGCACTTCCATCTGTGCAAAATAACTGGGGTTGCGACCCAAGAATTTTTCAGCCTCAGTAGGATCAACCATCATTGTTTTCATGACATTCATCGCAAAGGGGGTGACAGTTACATTATCGCCTTTTGCTTTTTCTGCGACGTATGATGCAAAACTATTGCGCGCCACATTTCGTGCCGCCATTAATGACCGCAATTTCATATAATTTTCTTGTGATGATCCAGCTGCCTCACCATTGGTGATCGGCAAAGACGGGAATAAATTCTCCGCCAATGCTAATAAGGGCGCCTCATCTTTATCATTGTCAATTGTACTATTCCCAACAAAATTAACATCAAGTGTTAATGGAGTATCAAGCACGCGCGTTATATCAACATCACGATTTAATTCACGGTCAACATCAACATCACAAAATTTATCAAGTGATGTATTTTCATCTTTCTTGTCGCAATAATTTTTACGGAACAGTGTAATGCGTGCGCCCAATCCATCATCAATATTTATGCCGCCGCCATTATAATACAAAGATCCGACACGACCTGCATCACGATCTTGTAAAATTTGTGCAATGGCTTTTTGATGTGCCATACCTGAAAAATCAGATTTGGCTAATGATTGTGATAAGGTTGCCATACGGCACACTTGTTCAGATGATTGACCATTTAAAATGGCTGTTGCTGACTTTTTCTGCAAGGACTGAATGGAATTTATATTGCTTTGCCCTTCCAAAACATTTCCCACCAATCCAGCGCGACCAATGATAAAACTTTCAATATTACCCTTCCATAAATCAATCGTGGCAAGCCATGAACCATCGATTTTCTGCTGAGGAACAGATACAGCAAAAGATTTGTCAGCAATTATGCTTTGCGTAATAATTTCATCAGATCTTATTTTCAATGATGATAATTTTTGAGGTTTTGTTTCTACCGTTTTGATTTTTAATACCAACGGTGCAGCCGAAGGCACATAGGTGCGCGGACAACAGGATGAACGAACATTGACCACAGATAACACAAGGCGTGATGATTGATCATTTAACCCGCGCGATGTCGCCACGTTCATTGAAAAACGCCCTTTGGCATTTGCAATTCCTGTATAGCTATCTTCATCATTTATATTGCCAATGATCATAGATGAAGGTGATACAACACCCTTTACATCGGCTGTGCCTTTAAAGGGGTTATAGGATAATGTCATGATATTGGTTGATAATGGTGTATTGCGCGCATCATTCACGGGCAAAGAGAATGCTAAGTTTAAAGACTTTTCAGGATTGAATGATAAGATCGGGAATGAAAATGTTCCATTGGGCATTACTTTTGCAACATGTGATTGTTTACCGCCAGATAACATTTCAATAGGGGCATAAGGACGCGCGCCCGATCCTTCGACCACGATATTGAATGTGGCGGCGTGCGTGGTTAGCGGGATGAATAATGCGCACCCCATAACAACCAGTGATAATTGTTTAAGCCAATTCTGCCTCATTATTTTCTAAACACCTTGGTTTGATAATCTTCGAGTTCTAATTCAACAATGAGAGATAATAAAATTTCTGCCCGCTGCGCGGAATCATAAATATCGCGTTGCTGCATTAATCCGAATGATTGCATAGCCGCATATTGGCGTGCCAAATTGGTTGGATTATCCATTAAATTCTTGAAAAAATCTGCATCTTGATAAATGCGTTTTGTCAAAATATCCATTTGGCTGTGATAACTGGGCTTATCAGTCAAATAACGGACAACTTCACTATCTTCAGCTATACCCATATTTTTTAACAACGCTTTCATACTTTCCATGGAACCGCCCGTACCCTGACTGCGGCGCGCCACAATATTTTGAAACGTATTTTGTGCCACACTGCGTTTTGCAATGAGCGCCCGCTGATCCATATATAAATCGCGCGCATTCGCACTCGCAGAATCTGGTTTTAATGAATTAGGATCAATTGGTTGAAATGTTTCAGGCGAAAATAGGTTATTCATCAAAGGAATAACCCCTGCATCTTCGGCATCACTAATCGTTGTTTGTGTATCAACTAAACGTGTGTAATCAATATCTAGATTTGTTAGATAGTCATCTGCCTTTGTACAGAATGAAAATGTTGCACCATAAGATTTTATATCACAAAATTTTGATTTAAAATTATTATAACGTGACACAAGATCTTGCGTTGTACCTTCGGCTGATTTTTGTCCGCGACGTAATAATTCACGGTCAAGTGATGCTTGTGATAAATTTAAAACTTTTTCTTGTACTTTTACATCTGATGCCGCGAGTGATTTTGACAATGAACCAAAACGACACAAAGCATCTGAAGCACTGGCGCCAACCAATGAATCGGCAGCTTGTTCTTGGAAATTACGGATGGCATCAATATTACTTTGCCCCTCGATGACGTTTCCATCAAGTGCCGCATTACCCCTGATAAAACTCTCGATGTCTTTGACAGCTTGCTCAATAGCTGGTTTTACCGTCGTAATGGGCTTATCCTCTGGCTTTTTATCTTTACCCCAAAAATCATTTACCAACCAATCTTGATGTTTTTTCACTTCATCAATAATCGCGTTACGCACGGAGTTACAATTACAGCAACGCCCTACACAAGCCGCATAGGATGACTGCGGCAACATAACAATGATCGTTATCGCAATGATGAAACACATCGTCATTTGTGACAATAATTTGTTTTTCGTTCGATGATCATTTTGTCTTATCATCTTGGGCTCCCTTATTTACTTAAACCGTCGACCAATTCTTTGGCGCGCTCGCGTGTTTCTAATTCAATTAAACTTGATAATAATAATTCTGTGCGAAGTGACGAATTATAAAGATCACGATCCTGCATCAGATCAATCGAATCCATATAAGCTGATTGGCGGGTAACATTCGTTTTACCCTCCATCAACGTGCCATAAAAATTTGTATTTTGGTATAATGATCGTGTCAGCAAATTCATTTGCGCATAATAACTAGGTTTCAGACCAATTAATTTTTCAGCATCCGCTGCCGATACACCCATTTCATTCAAGAGCGCTTTCATGTGGGGCAATGCGGCGCCTGTGCCTGTTGCGCGTTCTGTTACAAACGCATAAAAACTATTTGATGCCAATGCGCGCCCTGCCAGTAATGTCCGAATTTTTATATAGGCTTGCTGCCCTTCTGGGGATTCTAATTCTGTCTCACCAAAGCGAGGGGCGATGGTTTTATGTCCGTATAAATTATAACTCATGGCAATGACCGATTCTTCGTCGGGTGTTAAGTTATTTGGGGCGCCATTACTATTCACCCCTGTAAATTGATCAGTTAAATCAATATCTAATGTTGGCTTTAATGAAATAACTTGCGCGAAATTGAGATCGGCGTTTTTTACATTAACGCCGCTACCGAATACTGAACCTGCTTGGTTACACATTAACCCCAAACCATTATTATTTGATTCTTTATCACAAAATTCAGTTATAAACATGTTGAGGCGCGCCGCCACATCGCCGACCGCACCCGAAGCCGCGGGCGCCCCTTCCGTTCCCAATGATCGTGCCAAACCAACTTCGCTAAATAACAATTGCTGTGCGCGGCGTTTGACATCATCCGCCGCCAATGATTTACCAAGCGATGCAAATCGGCACAATGCTTCGGATGATTGATGTGACGTTAATATTTCAGATGATGCTGATTGAAAATTTTGAATGGATTGAATATTCGTCTGGCCTTCGATCACATTTCCAACCAATGCTGCATTTCCTAATAATTGTGATGTGATGCCTCCGAATGATTTGGTCATTGCTGGCGCAAAATATTCATCATGGAAACTGCCTAAAATAAAATTTTGACGCAGAGAATCAAAAACGTCTGCCAGCATCTTTTCAACATTAGAACAAGAACAACATCCTTTATCAATTTGTGAAAACGGCGATGCACCGCCCATCACGCTGGTGACCGATGATGAGACACTGGTATTTGAATCAGCACATCCTGTAGGCGCAGGCGTTAAACATGTCGCCGCAAATGCGGGTGCATTTAAACTAAATAGTATAAATACGAGAATGGCGATCAGAAATCTCATCGTTCACCCGCCTTAATATTAACAATAGCATCTTGTTTTTTACGAAGTTTTATTTCAAGCCATAGTGCTGTCAACATTTCACTACGTTCCAATGATTCATAAATATCACGCTTGTTCATTAACTCAATTGATTGCAAGGCAACCTGTTGACGTTTGATGTTTGTATCACCTTCCATCACGTTTTTATAAAATTCAGGTGTTTGATATAATTTGCGTGATAACGCGTCCATTTGTGTTTCATAACTGGGGCGGTCACCAATAATCGCAGGGTCGCCGCCCAATTCTGTAATTAATGCCTTGATTGATTCAGCTGCTTTTGCAGTACCAGACGCACGCTCTGCTACAAAAGCGGCATAGCTGTTTGTAACTGCATTTCGCAAAGCATATAATGAACGTTGTTTCATCAAACGTTCGGATGCACCATCACCCGATACATCACCGCGCGCCAAACGTGACGCATATAAATTATTTCCAAGCGCCATAATATTCTCAGAATCTTTGGTAATCTGCGCGGCATTGGGTGCAATTTTAATATCAAGCTGACGATTATTTCCAACCGTTTTGGTAAAATCAATATCGCGGTTGGCACGGTCAGCCACAGTATTCAAACAAACACCCGCATCTTTTAGCGCAGTATTATCAGGGTCACAAAATACATTTTGAAATTGATTCCAGCGCCCTGCCAAATCAGATGCAGGTCCCATATCACCAGCACCCTCCGCACGCACGGTGCGTGATGTTCTATATCCTGCATTCATATTTTCACGCAATAATTGGCGGTCGCGCACATAATCCATCATATTCATTTGAATGGAGCGTGCGTATAAATCACTCGCGCCCAATGATTGCGCGACTGATGCAATACGGCAAACCTGTTCTGATGCCTGACTATTTAAAATCGCTGTGGCGGATTTTTTTTGGAATGATTGAATGGATTTAATATTGCTTTGTCCTTCGCGAGCATTATTCGATAATGAGGATTTACCAATCTCATAGGATGAAATACGCCCCGCAACTTCTGCAAATTTTGCGACAATTAATGGCGTAAGATCACGCGTGATTTGTTTTTGTAAATCATCTTCGCCTAATGGGTCAGTACCACGAATTTGATGAGCGAACACTTTCTCGGGCGCTGCACAGCATTGTTCGCATAGTGTACCCGCAGGTTCAGGAGGTGGAATATACCATGGCGGATCACCATGACGATATAGTAAAGCGACAACGGCAGCTTTTGCTTGGTTGATTTGAGATGAAATATTTCCAAGAGGGTTGAGAGCGTTTAATTGACTTTGTAAACCAGAAATGGCGCTCGTTAATTGTGATTGTACGGCCGCAACTTCACTTGCAATCTCACCAGTGACATTAGCAATTGCACCATTTAAACCGTTTTGTAATTGCTGAATTTGATTGGGTGGTGCAGGTTGTGGCGCGGGTTGTGCAGGCTGCGCGAATGATGGCGCTGCGAGGGTCACGCCCCAAACCATCACGCAACAAAGCATGATCATGGCTAGCGCAGACGCCCGATGATATTGAATTCCCCTCAACAAAGACCACCTATTTGGCAAAATGTTCTCATACCCTCCCCACTCTCTGGGGACGGTCTATATAGTGTAACATAAAATTTTAATAAATTTCTATGTCTTTCCCTACTGGTCATGAATCAATCTTTGCGCCATAGTATGTGTCATGTCTGATTCACGTGATTCTAAGACCAAAGACACCGCGCCCGCCGCAGGAGCGTCACCCCCACCGCCCAAAGGGTTAGGGGCTGTGCTCGTGCGCAACGAATTTTATCGCGATGGATACCGAACCGTCCTGCGCATTGCCGTTATCGAAGCTGTTATTATTCTAGGTTTATTATTCATGATGTTCTTTGTGGTGAGCAACAGCAAACCCCAAAGCGTTTATTTTGCCACCACCAATGATGGTCGTTTGGTACCCATGGTCGCATTAAATGAGCCTAATCTATCAACGCCCGCCCTGATGTCATGGTCGGCGCAAGCAGCAACCGAGGTTATGACATTTGGCTTTAATGACTATCGCCGCCGTTTGCAGGAAGCCTCCCGCAACTTTACCCGCACAGGCTGGGCAAGCTTTACAGGTGCCCTCGATAAATCCCGTATTTTAGAAATGGTTCAACAAAATCAACAGGTTGTGACCGCTGCGCCGCGTTCTGCCCCCGTCCTTATTTCCGAAGGTATGTCAAATGGGCGGTACCAATGGCAGGTTGAAATTCCCATGGTCATTACATATCAGGCAGGGTCACAAACCCGCGCTGATAATTTAATCGTAACACTTTTGATTGTCCGCGTTTCAAAACTTGAAAGCCCGAATGGTGTGGGTATCGAGCAATGGGTCGCACAACCAGGTTAATCATTCTTTTCTTTCCTTATGGCTTTCTTGATATGGCGCAACCCATGAATCCCAATGACTTTTCCAATAATTTTCGTTATAGTGAGGCCGCAAAAAATATTAAAGTGGGTGTAAATGACATTTTGGCATAATCAAAAGATTTATATGGTAATGGGTAAGGTCTGTCTTTTAATGGCAACCGTGTCCTTTATTTCAACGCAATCAATGGCTGGATCAGTATCCGCCAACGATGTGATGAAGGCTGATCCTGCGGCACAAGCCGCCGCCGCATTAGAATCGCAAGAGAATTTGCAAAATGATGCAACGGCATCAACAGAAGCAGTGCCGCCACCAGCCGAAGGAACAATTGCCCCGCCTGTAACAACACCGGCGACCGCACCTATTGCGGGTACTGCTGCACCGAATGCTACACAAATGGGGCCAACTGATCCGCAACCAACAGCAACCGCTGATGCAGCATTGCCCAAAGGTGTTTTAGATCCAGCGCAAACCACAATAGTAGCGCCGCCTTCATTAGATGGTGCACAAGAAGTAGGCGTGCCGCCGTTAACGCCATCAACACCAGGTATGGATTTGCCGATTGAACCCGAAAAAACCCCCGAAGAATTAGAGGCGGAATTACGCGAGGAAGCATTTAAATCAGCCTCAGGCACATTAATGCCAATGCGTCCCGATGAAATTCGCCGCATCAAAGAAATGGCCGATGAAAATAAACTTGCGATCGAAACACCGATTTTGCCCAGCCCGAAATCAGAATCAACATTCACCCCAATTTCATTAGACCCAGGCCAAGCGCCCGTTGAATTAAAAACCGCGATGGGTCATGTCACAACCTTAAGCATTTTAGATGCGACAGGTCAGCCATGGCCGATCCAAGATATTTCATGGGCGGGCAATTTCGAAGTGCAGCAACCCGAACAGGGCAGTAATATGTTGCGCATCACACCAATGTCAGAATTTGCATTTGGTAACGTATCGATGCGTTTAATTGGATTAACACCACCCGTCATTTTGACATTAAAAACAGATCGTCGTTCAGTACAAGTACGCGCCGATATTCAAATTCCACAAAATGGGCCGAATGCAACGCCTGCGCCTATTCAGGCACAGCCGACGATTACGACCGCCGCGGGCGATATAGGCATGACAAATATTTTAGAAGGCGTGCCCCCAACAAGTGCCAAAAAAATGACAGTATCAGGCGTTGATGGACGCACTAGTGCCTATGATATTGGCGGCGTTACTTATGTCCGCACACCTTATACGTTATTATCACCGGCGTGGAATGCATCGTTGCGTTCTGCGGATGGAACAAATGTGTATGCCATGAAATATGCGCCCGTGTTATTATTGTCTGATAAGGGACAATTACGCAAAGCGCGTCTACAAAAATTGGAATCTGATGATGAATAGAGATGATGATCCATTGATGGATGAACCAGACACACTCGCCGATTTCGATGATAACGGCGATTTTTCTGAATTTGATCAAAAAAAATCAAATGCTAGCTTTGGTGAGTTGGTAAAAAGCAATCCCTTGATCAAAATTGGTATGGTGGTTGCGGCTTTAATCGTTATTATTGGATCAGTGGTTATGTTTGGCGGTGATAAAAAAGAGGCCGTCGATTCATTCGTTCCAGCAGGGAATGATTTGAAGGAAACACCTGGCACGTCCGAAGTATCACCGGAGATGAAACAGGCGCTCGAAGATTTCAATCAACAACAAATCGAACAAGCGATTCAAACGGGCGATTCTGTTCTGCCAACACCGATTGAACCACCCAAAGAACGTCTACCTGTGCCTGAAAATACAACAGGTGAAGATGATCCTTTGTTGCGCTGGCGCCAAATGCAAGAAGAACGTCTTCAAGCGGAACAACAAACATTGCAAGCCGCTGATCAAACACAAAATGCGCAGCCTGCGGGGCCAGAT
Organism: Micavibrio sp.; assembly: GCA_044238965.1. Taxonomy (GTDB): domain Bacteria; phylum Pseudomonadota; class Alphaproteobacteria; order Micavibrionales; family Micavibrionaceae; genus Micavibrio_B. Next base: position 12,278 of record JBIICJ010000019.1, read on the forward strand.
CCCGCATTGGCAAATTTGACAGCAGCGATGTCGACTCAGATGTCACAAATTTTAGGTGAAAAACCTGCTGAAAATTTAAAATATATGCAGGTCACAGATTTAAATGCCTTTATCCAAGCTGTTAACGCTGCGCAAAATAGTGGCGTGGCTTCTGGTAATGCTGTTGTTGGCCAAGACGGTAATCTTATTGCGGCAAACGGTACAGTTGCTATTGACCCTGTCACAGGCCAACCTGTGCAAGTTGCTCCACCAAAAGTTTTGATCAAAGCGGGTACAATCGAATATGGGCAATTAATCAACGAAGCCAATTCTGATATTCCTGGGCCAATTGTCGCGTTAATGGCATCGGGCAAATATTCAGGCAGCCGTTTGATTGGTACCTTTGAACGCCGCGAGAAATTTTTAGTTATTTCATTCAATACCTTGGTCGATAAAAAAGGCGTCAGCATTCCAATCGAAGCCTTTGCGCTTGATCCAAATACAACTTTATCAGGTATGGCGACAGAGGTGGATAATCGTTATTGGCAACGCGTCGTATTACCAGCCGCAGCTGAATTTATCGAAGGTTTGGGTGAAGCGGTTGCCGATAGCGGTGATACATCGGTTACCGTTAGTGGTGATACCGTCATCCAAGAAGAAAATGATATCGATACCCGCCAAGAATTGTACAAAGGTGTTGAAAGAGCCGCCGAACGTGTCGGTGATTTGTTAGACGAGGAAGCGAACAGAACTGAAATTTTGGTGCGCGTTGCGGCGGGTACACCAATGGGTATTTTGTTTACGACATCCGTAACAGACCAAGATCGTTTGGTGGGTGAATATAACCCAGGTCTTGCGGGTGGATATCGCCAACCTTATGGAGCACAACAGCAACAAGGCGGATTTAATAGCCAACAACTTATTCAAAGCTTAGGTGGTGGATTTGGCAATGGATTTGGCGGGGGTTTAACAGGCGGGTCTGCTAATAATTTTAATAATACCAATGAAAATGAAAATTTATTGGAAGCTTTGCGCCAATTGCAACAAAGCCAACAATCACCAAATTCAATAGGACAATAATGTTCAACTTTCTTTCTAAATGTAAGATATAGCCATGACACAATATGAAGATGATTATGATATCGATTATACAACCCCATCATCACAAAGTGGTGGTCAAAAACCATCGCCATCTGATCAGGATTTAAACCTCGATCCTTATGATGATCTGCTCGATGTTGACACATTAGATGATGCATCATGGGATGAACCAATGCCTGCCGCGCAACCGCGCAAGGCAATGAAATCTGGCAAAGCTGTCAAAGGTTCTAAAAAATCATCCCTGTTCATGCCTTTATTAATTGGCGGCGCTGTATTGGTTGGTTTGGGAATTATCTATTTTCAATTTTCAGGATCATCTGCGCCGACAACACCATCAACCATGCCGACGCCATTACCAACGGCAGAAATGCCTGTTGATCCCAATAATCCGAATGCAATCAATCCAAATGGAATGCCGGCACCAACTGATCCAAACATGGCTGGCAGTCAACAACCTGTTGTGCCCGCACAAGGTGATTTATTAGCCTTGCAACAAACACAAAATGATCCGAATGCCATGCCGCAACCCATGCCGCAAGACGCACAACCTGCCCCCGCGCCAACGGGCGGTTTGTTGAATGATCCTAATTTATTGCCGCCTGCAAATGCCCCTACACCTAATGCATCTGCGCCAACGATGCCAATGGCAAATGATGTGCAAAAAGCTGTGCCTACCGCGCCTGTGACTGATCCTGCGGCGGTTGCAAATGTTGAAACGCCGCCCGCGCCTGCACCCGCTATTGTTCCTGAACCACAGCCTGCGCCAACACCCGCACCCGTGGCAGAAGCGCCAAAAGAAACAGTGGCGGTTCAACCAACCCCTTCGCCGACCTCAGCGCCAGCGCCTGACACCACCACGATTTCAAATAAAGAATTAGAAGAAATGCGTGCCACCATCGCGCGTTTAGAATCAAAAGTGAAAGAACTTGAATCAAAACCTGTTGTGACAGCAGCCACAACAAGTGCATCATCCTCATCAAATTTAGCTGACGAAGTTGCGCCCGCACCAAAGAAAAAAACAACAACCAAGAAAAAAACATCATCAAGTACAAGCACCAAGAAAAAACCTGCTGATGCCGGATATATTGCCAAAGCGAAAACCCCTGCAAAATCATCATCATGGGAATTACGTGGCATCGCAGGCGGCGAGGCGATTGTTGCCAAGCGCGGATCAGAAGATTTTCAAACCATTGGCGTTGGTGATACCTTAAGTGGTGTTGGTACCATTACATCCATTTCCAATCAAAATGGCGCTTGGGTGATCGAAGGCACAAACGGTAAAATTCGTCAATAATTGGCCAAAATTCAATTTTTCTTAGTTTACGAAATGGGGCGGATAATTTTTCGCCCCATTTTCGTCATATTTAATATCTTTTTAATAAAATAACCATAATAATAGTAGATAGATAAAATTTTAGGCAATTGGACAAATGCCTGATTTTATGGTTTAATGATTATATAAGAACAAAAAAATATACGTAAAAGCGGTAATAAAAATTAAGATTTTAAGAGTAAGGTGTGATAGGATGAAACTACCTATTAAACATAATCTTTATAAGATTTCAGGCCTTTTCCTTGGTTTGGCCGCGTTTTTGAGCGCGAATCCGTCATTTGCCCAACAAACCAATAATAACAATCTTGGCAATGCCATTGGTAATTTCTTTGGTGGGGTCAATAACGCTATCGGGTCTGTATTCAATTTTGCTGGTAATATTCTGGGATCATTTGGTCAGTTCTTCAACAGTGTTGGATTGGGCGCGTTGTGGAACCGCCTGATCGGTAATTTGTTTGGATATCAAGATTGCGGTCAAATTACAGGCGGCGGTTTGGGTACTGTTTTGTGTAATATCACCAATTCATCGTCACATTTGCCAGGATTTGTTGTTGCGATTGCCTATTTATTAGGTCTCTATTTTGCGATTGTGGCCTTGTTCAAACTCAAAGACCATGTCAGCAACCCAGACCGCACGATGTTATCAGAATCAATGAAGCGTTTTGTGGCGGGTGGTTTATTATTTACATTGCCCACGGCAACGTCAGCTTTGCAGGAAACCATCATCGGATCAGGTAACAACCAAATTGACCCTTATGATTATGGCGGGTTTGGTTTGGCGGCCGATACATCAGGCGGCGGGGTTGATGCCCATTTAATTTTCTTTGTTGCTGATTTGTGGCAACCATTGCAAATTGCGATTGGTGCTTTTGGATACTTAGCAGGTTTAGTGTTAACCGTCGTTGCTATTGGCCGTTTGATTAAAACAGCGCAAGAAGGCGCAAAAGGCCCCACAGGCTTTGGTACCATTATGACCTTTATCACTGCGGGCGCTTTGTTCTCGCTCGACAGCTTAATGGGCGCATTCTCACAATCATTATTTGGTAACAATATTATTTTGACCTATCCAATGTTAGGCGCATCAATGGCAACGGGCGATGCAGCCGTTGATTTACGCATTGAAGGTGTCTTTACATCCATCGTGGCCTTTGTGGCGTTGGTGGGTTGGATTAGCTTTATTCGCGGTTTCTTTATTATGCGCGATGTGGCAGAAGGCAATGGACAAGCTTCGCTCATGGCGGCCAGCACGCATTTAATTGCGGGCGCTCTTGCCGTGAACTTAGGGCCGTTTATCATGGCAGTACACAGCACTTTTGGATTACCAGGATTTGGTGTAGTATTCCAATAATTACAAAGCACATTCACACGACAAAGCAAGGAGGAGGAAACCATGCTAAAATCAAAACTAAATAAATCATTTGCCGCAGTTGGCGCAGCGTTCACAATGGGAACAATGTTTGCGGGTGACGCATACGCGTCAGCACCATCAGGCGGTTTTAACGATATCGCGTCAAAAATTGTTGGCGGTATCTCAGGATTACCAGGTCTATTGACAGCTCTTGCCTATATGATGGGCTTGTTGTTCTCAGTGCTCGGTGTCTTGAAAATTAAAGACCACGTTGAAAACCCAACACAAACCCAATTGAAAGATGGTGCGATCCGTTTGGCAGTTGGTGGCGCGTTGTTCGTGATCCCAGTTGTGACATCTGCAATGCAGGAATTGGTCAATACTGGTGATTCAGCGATCAATCCAGGTGACGTGAATAAACTTCAATTCCAAGTTAAATAATCGATTTCTTTATGAAACGATTACCTATCACATTGGGGATTGCCCGTCCATTATCGGGCAATCCTCAAACTTTATCAAAGGCGCAGCTTGATTTAACTTTGCCGTCGATTATGACGGCAGAGTTAAAGAAAACCGTCCATGAGCGCGATGATCACACATGCCAATGTTGTGGATTTCGATCTTTAAAATACCAAGAAATTCATTATCTTGATCAAAACAAAAATAATCTTCGACTTGATAATCTGCTTACCACCTGTATTTTCTGTCACCAGTGTTTTAATTTAGATGTGGCAACGCAAATGCGGTCAGGTGTTTTAATCTGGTTACCCGAAGTATCACAAACCACATTAAATTCGATTATGCAGGCACTATATGTGGCGCGTATTTCCCAAGGCCCGATGGCCGAGGCAGCGCGCAAAGCCTTAGACGCTTTAATGGCGCGCCGCGAAGAAGCACGCCGCCGTATTTTTACCGATGATCCATTTGTATTATCGGCAGTATTAAAAGATTATCTAACATCGCGTTATTATGCAGATAGATCAACGAAATTGGATGGCATTCGCCTGTTCCCACTTGATCGCCGCATTATCAAAGAAACCGATTTAGAATTTAATCAATTCCCGCAAATTTTAGCCTATTGGCGATCCAAAGATGGGCCATTTGCAGGCAAAGCCCCGTCACAATGGATTGATCTTTATAAAAAAGCTTTCCGTGGCGTTGATGGATTATCCGACGCGGCATAATAACATCAATATCATGCACCCATCATACGGCTTTCACCCTTTTCGGAAGGGTGTTTTTTCTATATGATTCTCTGAATCAATAATTTCAAAAGCACGCCACCGATTTATGCAATTTTTAGACAAACTGCTCGCTCCGTTCCAAATGGCCCTCCGTCAATCGGTGGAAACCTTTATTCGCCTTGAAACAGCCGATGATGAGATCACTATCGCCACACAAGATGGATCATTGGTGACATATTTCCGCATTGATGGATCGCGTCAAATTATTGGTGAAGAAGAATATCGATTCCTTGTTGATGCGGCGACCGTCAAAATCGGATCAAAATTTGACCGCCAAGGTCATGCATTACAAGTTGTGTTTTTACGTGACCCCGAACGGTCAGGGCCACAAATTGAAAAATTAATTCATTCCGCCCGTATTACAGCCGAAAATATCGGTTTAGATATGGATGATTTATTGGATGAACGCGTGCGCAATTTATCCAACATCTTGACCAAAGAAGAATGTTATTTTGTGGCATGGACACGCCCATCCGCCATGACAAAATCAGAAACCGAGCGCACGATTGTTGAAAAACAAGCGCAAATGAAAAAATGGGTGAATGCAGGATATGCACAAAATCCATTTGCAGGGTTAGAACCATTACGCACACGTCACAAAAGTTACGTATCATCATTAAAATCAGCGCTTGATGAATTGGGCGTGCGCGCCGAAATTTTAGAAGTACATGATGCATTACGTGCCGTGCGTTCAGGTATGTTTCCCAGTAAATCAAATGATGATTGGAAGGCATGCTTACCAGGTGATCCTATAGCGCCGCGTGCACCGACCAGTGCAGTTGATTTATCCGATATTATGTGGCCGCCATTGCGCGCGCAAATTGCCGCCGCCGATGCCCGCACTGTTGATGGATCAATCGTGCAAATTGGTGATATGTTATGGGCGGGTGCAGATATGACATTGGGGCCGATGGAATGTTTACCATTCCCCATGTTGTTAAACCGTTTATACGATGCGCGCACGCCATATCGCATTTCATTTATGATCGAAGGTGGTGGTGCCGCCGCATCACAATTCCGCACATTTCTTGCCACCATCATGTCGGTGACAAATGGTTTGAATAAACAAATCAAATATTCGTTAGAAGGTTTGCAAGTGATGGCGCGGTCAGAACCCGTCGTCAAATTACGTGTATCCTTCGCCACATGGGCACGCAAAGACCAATATGATTTAGTGCGCGACCGTTTATCAACATTGATTCAATCGGTTGAAAGTTGGGGGTATGCCCAAGTATCCGAAGTATCAGGTGATCCACTTGATTGCGTCATGGCATCCGCCATGGGCATTCACTGTGCAGGTACAGCGCCCGCCGCCATTGCGCCCATGCGTGAGGTGATGAAATTATTACCATGGCAACGCCCATCATCACCGTTTAATCAAGGATCAATTTTACTGCGATCACCCGATGGAAAGGCGTGGCCCTATCAAACAGGTACAAATTTAACAACCACATGGTTTGATTTGATTTTTGCACAACCTGGTGCGGGTAAATCTGTTTTGATGAACGCCCTTAACCTTGGCACCGTATTGTCACCAGGTTTAAGCAAATTACCATTTGTGGCCGTGATCGATATCGGTCCATCATCATCAGGCCTGATTTCATTGATCAAAGAAGCATTGCCGCAAAACCGTCAACACGAAGCCGCGTATTATCGTTTACAGATGTCACGCCAATACGCGATCAATCCATTTGATACACAACTTGGATGTCGTTACCCGTTACTCGATGAACGTAGTTATCTGGTCGAACTGATTACGCTTCTATGTACACCACCAGGTCATGAACGCCCCTATGATGGTATTCAACAATTGGCAGGTTTGGTTGTTGATGAAATGTTCCGTTGGCGTGATGATAAAATGGCGAATGCCGAACCGCGACCATATTTACCGCGCCTTGATGCTGCGGTTGATGAAGCAATTGTCAAACATGGTATTCATTTACCGCCAGATCCCTATTGGTGGGATGTGGTTGATCGGTTATTTGATATCGGTGATTATATCACCGCAAACTTAGCACAGCGTCATGCCGTGCCGACTTTAAGTGATGCAATTACCGCCTCGCGTCGTCCGCAAATTCGATCATTATTAGAAGAAACGCAAATTGGCGCCTCATCAGAAACGATTATCAACGCGTTTGAACGCATGATTACATCAGCGACGCGTGAATATCCAATTTTATCATCGGTGACACAATTTGAAATTACGGATGCGCGTGTATGTTCGCTTGATTTGATGGATGTATGCCCACAAGGTGATGATACCGCCGATCGGCAAACCGCCATCATGTATATGCTGGCACGTCATGCATTGGTGCGCAGTTGGTGGGTAGGACAGGAAACATTGCCGTCCATTCCCGAAAAATATCGCGGATATCATGAAATGCGTTTGCAAGATATTGCGGAAACACCAAAACGTTTATGCTATGACGAATTCCATCGCACTAGTAAATCATCATCCGTGCGCGGGCAAATTATTCGCGATGTACGCGAAGGCCGTAAACGCGGCGTGCAAATTGTATTGGCATCACAATTGCTCGGTGACTTTGATAAAGACATGGTTGATTTGGCAACGGGCGTATGGGTATTGGGTACAGCCGTATCTGACAAGGCTGTTGATGAGATTCGTGACCGTTTTGGATTGTCCGATACCGCGCGCAATGTCATTCGGTATCGTTTAACAGGCCCGCGCCCAGGTGGTGCACCCGCGTTGTTTATTTTAGGCACCAACGAAGGCCGTTATGAACAACATTTGATCAATACATTAGGTCCAATTGAATTATGGGCGTTATCAACATCGGCCGAAGATGTATCTATTCGCACGCGTTTATACGGCAAAATTGGCGCGGGGCGCGCGCGACAAATTTTGGCAGCCGTGTTCCCAGGTGGGTCGGCACGCAATGAAATTAAACGTCGCATTTTGATTGAATCAGAAAAAGGGGAAACACGGGCTGCCGTATCCAGTGCTGTCATTGAAAAAATTGTCGATGAATTGGTTGAAGCATCCTATAAACGTTTTCATGATAACGCATGAGTGAAGTTCCAACTGATCTTCCCCCCAAACAATTTCCATCGGCAGAACCTGCGGTGGCGAAACGTAAATTAAAATCGCAAGAGACAAAAAATTATAACCCCAATTATATTGTACCGAAGAAAAAACCATTCAAAAGATATGTGTTCGGCGGAATTGGTGGTCTTATTTTATTATTAATTGGTCTGTCATTTATGCCGCCCTATGGCACCATTCGGTTCGGTTTGTGCAAAACATTTGTGGAATTAAATGATCCATACCCGCAATTTTTGGAATGGGTCACGGCGCAAGAATCAGGCATGGCTGTGATTATTGATTATAACCGTACCGATGCATTCGGCCAGCGCACGTTAAACCAAATTCGCTGTTTCTTTAAAGAAGACCCTAAAACGGGTTTAATGTTAGAGCGCATTAATATCAACGGTGATAATGAATTCCCGCAAGAAGCAAAAGAATATATTGATCGATTTAATATTGGCATTCCATCATTGATCAAAACACAACCAAGTTTGATCATGCCGCGCGGGCAAACAACCGACGTGAAAAATTTCCGCTAAATTATTAACCCAAATTTAGAGCCATGCGCGCGACACGTAATAGAATTTCATACGGATTCTGCGATCCATTAATGACCGAATTATCGCGTATTAAATGAAACGGAGTCACCATATTTGGTGCCAATTTATGTTTTTCATCGTGAGGGGATTCCACTTGTTTCGCATTGGCAAAAATATTCGCGAGTGAATTATCATTTCTATTTAAGGTATCTAATTGTATACGTGATGAAGGATATAAAATTGCCTTTGCTTCATCACGTACGTTTGACCATAGTTTTATGCCTTCTTCGATGGGCACAAGAACCATTCCATCGCTCTCCCAATTCAAACGAACGCGATCTATCAATTCTTTTGATGATAGCGGTGACTGCACTAAATATTGCATGCATATTGATGGATGCACACCTTCAATTTTATAATTACCCTCCAATGTCAGTTCTGGATAACGCAATAAACGTTTATCAATGCCAGTGGTATCATGTATTTGGATGAGTTGGTCAGCTGTAATTTCAATGTCTAATTCTTCACGTGTTTTGCGAATGGCAATATCAATCGCAGTATCGCCCGTACCGTCGGGGGCGTGTTTTGCAAATCCGTGAGATGAAATTAAAATTGTACTGGGTGCAACCTGACTAGGGGGGGGGGAATTTTGTACGCAATTCCAGCGCCATATAACCATCATTGGTCACAATAAATGTATCTGCCGCCAACAGGTTTAACGTATGTGCGGCCACATCATTAGAATATGTATTGGCAGGATCAAGTGGTATCTGCATTGTGGCCAGATGATTAAACGCCTCAACATACATATGATGCAAAACCAAAGGGTTGCCATCTACATCACGATATTGGTTGCCATTGGCGTCATATACAGGGGTGGTATGCTGCGGGAAATCAATTTTTAATCCAGCGCCGTATTCATAGCGTAACATCTGGTCAATTCGGTCGGGGGTTAGTTGGGCAACTTCGTCGGGCTTAAGCATTTATCACTCCTGTAAACAGTTAAGGCATTAACATATTGCTTTTTCCAGTTTTTTGTCAAATTTGAAACTTCCCCTTGCGAAATAGCGCGGTCTTTGGGATAGTTGGGGCATTAAAATATAAGGAAAAGCCATGAATTTACCCCAATCTGCCGCCTCAAATTCTCAAATTACCATAACATTGCCAGATGGGTCGACCCGTACCTATGCGCGCGGCACAACGGGGATGGAGATTGCGGAATCAATCGCCAAATCATTGGCCAAGGCGGCGATCGCCATCAAAATTAATGGCGCGTTGTCTGATTTGTCATTGCCGATTACCGATGATTGTTCAATCGCGTTGGTTAAACGCGAAGATGATGATGCGGTTGGTATGATCCGCCACGATTGCGCGCACGTATTGGCCGAAGCCGTGCAAAATTTATTCCCTGGCACTCAAGTCACCATTGGCCCCAATATTGAAAACGGATTTTTTTATGATTTTCATCGTGAGACTCCGTTCACTTTAGATGACCTTCCGAAAATCGAAGCTGAGATGCGCAAAATTATTGAACGCGGCAATGCATTCACCCGTGAAGTATGGGACAGAAATGATGCGATCAAATTTTTTGAAAATAAAGGCGAGAGTTTCAAGGCCGAATTAATTCGCGATCTCCCCACCACCGAAGAGATCAAAATTTATAAACAAGGTGATTGGCTCGACCTTTGCCGCGGCCCGCATATGCCAACCGTGAAACATGTTGGTAATGCATTTAAATTAATGAAAGTTGCGGGTGCGTATTGGCGCGGCGATCACACCAAACCACAATTGACGCGTATTTACGGCACCGCATGGCGCACCGAACAAGATTTAAAAGATTATTTACATCAATTGGAAGAAGCCGAGAAACGTGATCACCGCAAATTAGGTCGTGAGATGGATTTATTCCATTTGCAGGACGAGGCGCAAGGCTCTGTTTTTTGGCACCCCAAAGGATATTCGATTTGGCTCGCGCTCGAAGCCTATATCCGCCGTCGTTTAGATCATGACGGATATGTCGAAGTCAAAACACCGCAATTATTGGATAAAAAATTCTGGGAACAATCAGGCCATTGGGAGAAATATCGCGATGGTATGTTTGTTGTGCCTGATGAAATCCCCAGCACCGAAGAAGGTAAACCAATTTTAAGCGCCAAAGCATTTGATCATTTATTGGCATTAAAACCAATGAATTGCCCCGCGCACGTACAAATTTTTAAACAAGGCATTAAATCATATCGCGACCTGCCATTACGCATTGCTGAATTTGGATGTTGTCATCGTAACGAGGCGCATGGCGCGTTGCACGGCCTCATGCGCGTGCGTCAATTCACCCAAGATGATGCGCATATTTTTTGCCGAGAAGATCAAATTTTGTCTGAGTCGATTAAATTTTGCCGTTTGACCCAAGCGATTTATAAAGATTTAGGGTTTGATAATTACGTTGTGAAATTAGAAACGCGCCCCGAAAAACGCATTGGGTCTGATGAATTATGGGACAAGGCGGAAAAAGGTTTGATGGATGCGTTGCAAGAGCTCGGCATTCCTTACGAAATTTCACCAGGTGATGGCGCGTTTTATGGCCCGAAAATGGCGTTTATCATTCGTGATGCCATTGGCCGTGAATGGGGTTGCGGCACATTGCAACTTGATTTCAATTTACCCGTTCGTTTGGGCGCGCAATTCACCGCCGAAGACGGATCGCGCCAACATCCCGTAATGTTACATCGTGCGGTGTTGGGTTCTATTGAACGTTTCATTGGTATCTTAATTGAAAATTATGCGGGTAAATTGCCTCTGTGGCTCGCCCCCGTACAATGCGTGGTGACAACCATCACCAGTGAAGCCGATGATTATGCGCGGTCAATTTACAATGATTTGATCGCACGCGGTATCCGCGCCGACATCGACACGCGCAACGAGAAAATTAATTATAAAGTGCGCGAGCATTCACACGCCAAAGTGCCCGTGATGTTTGTGGTGGGCGCGCGTGAACAGGCCGAACAAAATGTTGCGGTACGCACATTAGGTTCTGATAAAAATGAGGTCATAAGCCTAACCCAAGCGACCGCTGACCTTTTGGCCAATGCCAAAGTGCCGTTTTAAGACGTGTTTCAGGGGGCGTTCATACGAAAACCCCTCAAAACCCCTTGCGTCACAGGCAAAACCGTTTTATGAATAGCGACAAGAATTCAATTATATCTTAGGAGAGAAACCATACGTAAGCCAATGAACGGCGCACCGCCACCACTACGTCGTGAACGTGATGCCAATGAACCACGGGTTGATTCTGATATCAAATCCCTTTCTGTCCGATTAATCAATGAAAATGGAGATATGTTAGGCGTTGTCACGTTGCGTGAAGCCTTACGCTTGGCTGATGAAGCAGGTTTAAATTTGGTTGAAATTTCACCGAATGCTGAACCACCCGTTTGTAAAATTCTCGACTACGGTAAATATAAATATGAATTGCAAAAAAAAGCATCCGAAGCGCGTAAAAAACAAAAAAATGTTGAAGTAAAAGAAATTCAAATCCGTCCGATGATCGGTGATCATGATTACGGCGTAAAATTAAAAGCCTTGCAACGTTTCCTCGAAGACGGCAACAAGGTCAAAGTTGTATTGAAATTCCGCGGACGCGAAATGGCGAATACCAAAATCGGTTACGATCTATTGCGTAAAATGATTGAAGATGTTGGTGCCATTGCCAAAATTGATGCCGAACCCAAAATGGAAGGCCGTCAGGTAATGATGGTATTATCTTCCGCAGTGCCAAAAGCATAATGACATGGGCTTCACCCTGCCATTATGGGGTATATTGGGATTAGCGGTTGCATTTATTTCTACCTTTGTTCCGTTAATCCAAGAACGATATAAAGCCGAACCATTTCCATTAGTGATGTGGATGAAAATTGTGGTGGCTATCATCACATTACCGTTCTTATTGCTTCATGAAACCATTCCCACAAACGCAAAATTTTTTATCTCAACATTTCTATCGGCCTGTGTGTGGGCAGTGTCAGATATATTTTATTTTAATGCCATTCGCCATGTGGGATCTGGTGTTGTCACGCGCGTTATTCCATCAGCGGTGATTATTACATTTATTGTTTGGACAATGATTGATGCACAATTTCGTGCCAATTATTTTTCAGACCCTATTCAAGCCGTTACGATTGCCGCCACAATTTTGATGTCAGTTTTCTTTGCCTTTCGCCTTAGTAAATGCCCCGTATCATGGCAAGGTATAAGATTATTATGGTTTGTCTTATTCGCCGTTGCGATCGGCCCCATTTTGGATAAATTATCCATCGGATCGAGCAATGTAAAATCCGCGCCATATGCCTTTACTTTTGTGCAGGCGATTTTCATGATTCTTTTGTGGCTTTGTTATAACCTCAAATCCCGCGCACTTAAATGGAGTGAATTTATGGCGCCCCATACAATAAAGGCAGGCGTGGGCGTAGGTATATTCGTTGGCGCCGCAACGATTATGAGATCAATTGCTTATGGTATTGTTGAAAATCCAGCGTATTTGTCTGTTGTGATGTTTACCGATGCTTTATGGGTATTATTGGTTTATAAATTAATTGGACGCAAAGAAGATAGCGATATTTGGGCAGGGATTGGAATTGTGTTTTGCGCAATGGCTTTGATTCTGATAAAGTCGCTATAAGTAAAAATATAAAACAATTATATGTGAGGCTGTTCATGTCAAAATTATTTCTTTTATCATTATTGGCTTTGTCTGTTGTATCACTATCATCTTGTGGCGGCACGTTTAATGGTGCGGGACAAGATTTAGAAGAATGGGGCAAAACACTACAGGAAACATTTTAACCTTGCCTGTAGCATTCCGCCGTCCTGATTTTTGGGATATATTTATCATTACATTCATAATCCTAATTTTGGGGGGAATGTTATTCCCCCTCAGCCTTGGGCTATCCGTGCCTGTCATTGGGCTTATTTCATTTGTTGCGTACGGATGCGTTTATAAATCAATACCGCCAGTATCAACATCATTAGGTATTTGGTTATTGGTTTTATGCGCATTAATGGGATTGAGCCAATTATGGGCGGTATGGAATGATGATAGTTTCCGTCGCGTCATCAAAGTTGTTAGCATCATCACGCCATCATTTTTATTGGCGATGGTGGTACAACAATGTCCACCAGAGAAAATTAACGTACATAAAAATTGGATCTTTGCTATTTTATGTGTGCCATTATTTTTGATTTCTATTCGGCTATATTTCCCGCAATTATTTTTGCCTGCCGTTGATCCATTGGCTATTTCACAATTTATGGATCGATCAAGTTTTAATAAAAACATAGGATTTATTGCTATGATATTGCCATCTCTGGTGGCATTATCAACTCATAGAAATTACAAACAAAAAATATTTTTCTTATTGGGACTAGTTCCATTATTCATCATCACGCAAAGCCAAGCCAGTCAATTAGCGATTATCATCATGGCAGCGGTTGGATTTGGGTTATTGCCATTTTTATCATCATTTACCCGCAAAGCAGTGGGCGTTGTCTTGATTACATTTGCGCTATTTATGCCGTTCCTGTCCGCCATTGCCTTTGATTTAGTTGAAAAATTACCTTTGTATGAATCATTTATACCAACAACAGGATTAATGCGATTAGAAAATTGGGATTTTATCACACGTGAAATTTTAAAATCACCATGGGTTGGGTTCGGCATTGATAGCGCGCGCCATATGACATTCACATCTGACAGAGTGTTTTACCCATTAAATGATTTATTGCATCCGCATAATGGATTTTTGCAAATGTGGCTAGATTTTGGTGTGGTGGGCGCGATTGTGATGGCAATCGGCATTGGTATTTATATTTCACGACGCACAAATATAATTCACTTCACCGCATTTGTTGGCACAATGATTATTTTATTATTGTCATGGTCAATTTGGTCATCATGGTTGATTGGTGGTTTATTTGCTGTTCACGCCTTAATTATTTTGGCATCAAAATCCAGACACGACCAATTGACTTCATAGGCCCTGCCATTTCTTCGGCATAATCACCATGTCCCCAAAATACATCACCGCGCACAACACCCTTAATTGCGCCGCCCGTATCTTGCGCGATCATTAAACGTTGAATGCGTTCATCCGATTTTGTGGGGTGGGCAGCATCAAGAAAAAACGGAACGCCATAGGGATAAATACCATGATCAATAGCGAGTGATCGTTCCGCGATTAATGGCACGCCCTGCCCACCAATCGGGCCTGAAATTTTATGATCACCATCAATAAAGCGGAAAAATACATATGATTTATTGGTGCGCATAATGTCTTTGGCTTCGGCTGGATTTTTTG